>NZ_JBUYEN020000022.1:0-145257 GCF_055229415.2 Bradyrhizobium sp. Leo114
CCGTTTAGCCGCCTCGCGTCAGGGTGCCCCTAACAACAGGCTAAAAATCCAACCGCCCACCCCGCCGCTCCAACAACAACCGCCGAGAAGGCGAAAACTCTCCATTTTAAGGTTTTTCAGCAGACTGTTAGCCGCTTCGGCGCCAGTTCCGCAGGCGCAAAGCCAAACAGGGAAGTTACGCCTTGTCCCCATCCAGGCCTACCGGATCCGTTCTTAGCTACTGCCAGGCGATCGGCGCACGAACTTGTGGAACCGGCTCGGCCTACCTTCCCTGGTCACATCCTGGTAAAGGAACGCCAGTTCAGACGCATCGAACTTGCGGAAGAACTCGTCCCAACCAATCTCGTCAAGTGCCTCATCCTTCGGCGCGCAGTCGATGCGCAGGATTCCGGCAGCGCCGTGCTGTTCGGTGACCTTGACCGTTGCCGGATGGCCGCCGCGTTCTTCCACCCAATCGCGGATCAGTTCGTGATCGGTGGTGGTGTGCGCTTCGCTTTCCTTGTTCCTGGTATGGCTGGCGATCATTGGTGCCTCCTTTCCTCGTTCGACCTGACGAACATCCCAGACTTTCGCGTCAGGCTATTGGCGAAAACCTCCGGTTGCCAATTGGTTCTTCCGCGCCGATCGCGCTCGCTGCGACCGAGGAATAGAAACTCGGTCAACCACAAGCACGATCTTGCCCACGGAATGTCCCCGCTGCGCGATGCCATGATTGGACTGGACAACGCAGCGTGCGATGCGAAGTTCTTATGGCTCATGTCAGGTCGATCCGCGCTGATGCGGTCGCACTCACTTAACCTGGGTTATAGCCGCGCCGCCCTCGCGGAATTTTTTCCGCCGCGAACTGATCGTTCTTCGGCGCGCGGCGTTTGAACCGGCAGACAACCCTGTTTCCGCGCTTTCCCCTGGACAAAACTGCGAGGCGTCATGGCTAGCCCCACGATGTGCCGACGCTCACGACGCAGCAGGGCGTGCCTGTCGGACCTCAGGCGATTCATCGGGTATCTCGAAGAAGATCAATCGAGACTTGTGAAACCCACGCCCCCGGCGATTCCATCGCAAACGATTGGCGGTTTTCTTTTGTGCGAACGGCCAGCAATGCCGTGATCGTATCGCTCTCGATTTTCCACATCGATGAGACCATCAATGTTTTGGCCCGAAATCTTGCCTCCCTGACGGTACTGGCTTTCAAACCAGTTACCCGAAAGTTCTGAACCCTCTGATCAATATTGGCACTCAGCTCCATCTTGTAAGCATCGCTCGCGCAGCGCACATTCATCTTCACGGAGTGCCCCTCGTTTTTAACTGCGTAGTCCACCTTGCAGCGGACACGTTCCCGCGGTCCATCCTTGGGCTTCATCGACCCCACACCTGACCATGAGCCGGCCAGATTATCGAATCCCTGCTGCGCGGAAGCAGGCGTCATGGCTACGACTGCGGTCAAGAGTGGCCATCCCATAATCCACAAGATGAGTATCCCACGCCTAAACATGATCTTTATCATTCGTCGTTGCGTCGAGATCAGATCATCCGACCATCAAGCCATTTTCATTTTTGTTGCTTCGACGCGTTTCGTGATCCAGCGTTGCAGATCGTCCATGACCGTGAAAAAGGCAGGGACGTACACCAGACTGAGAACTGTTGAGCTAAATAGCCCTCCGATCACAGCAATTGCCATAGGTGCGCGCCGTTCTGCATCGGCCCCCATACCTAGTGCAATCGGCAGCATGCCAGCGCTCATCGCGATCGTTGTCATCACGATCGGCCGGGCTCGTTTGCGAGCTGCATCCAAGAGGGCCTGCGCACGATCCAGACCGCTGTCGCGCCGGGCGACGATCGCGTACTCGACCAGGAGGATCGAATTCTTCGCCGCGATTCCCATCAGCATCAGGATGCCGATCAGCACCGGCATCGATATCGACGTTCGTGTCAGAAGCAGTAGGCCGAGCGCGCCACCAATGGACAGAGGGAGAGCTGTCAGGATGGTGACAGGCTGAACGAAGCCGTTGAAAAGGAGGGCAAGAACGACGAAGAGCAGGACGATTGCCGAACTCACCGCAAGCTTGAAGCCATTAAACAACTCCTGCATGCGCTCGGAGTCCCCTGCCGGCCTGTAAACGCCCCCTGTTGGCAGTCCCCTGATCGACGGCAAGTTCGCTACCAAACGTTCGGCTTCCCCAACGGTGAGCCCGCTCAATTCCGCCTCTATCGTCTCGCTTCGCGTGCGATCCGTCCGCTCGATCTGGACCGGGCCCGAACCGAAGATGATGTCGGCAACCGACGATAACGGCACCGACTTCTCAAAGGCCGGCACCTGAAGAAGCGACAGGCGAGAAAGATCGGTGCGCGCATTTTCGTTCAACAACACACGGACGGGTATCTGTCTGGCGCCCAGACTGAACGTGGAGAGGTTCTGTTCGATATCGCCTACGGTGGCGATGTTCACGGTTCTCGCGAGTGTCGCCGTGGAGACCCCAAGAACCGCCGCCTTATCCCCTTTGGGCACGATCTGCAGCTCGGGTCTCGCGACGCTGCTTGTCACCCTCGCGCGATGAAATCCGGGCGTAGCACGCATGTCCTGGGCCAATTGCCTCGCCGCGTCTGCCAGCGCTACGGGATCGTCGCTCAACAACGATAGCTGGATCCTCGCGCCGGACGATCCATCCTCCCCGAGACGTATCCGAACGCCGGGAACCGTCAACAGGTGTCGGCCAATCGAGGCCTCGAACGCTTGCTGCGAAAGAACTCTGTTCGCCCTTGGGATCAGGTTGACCGTGATCGTCGCTCTTCTTACCTCGCCGACCGATGTCGAGAGGTCGCCCGGTCCGGATAGCGTCGACATCCGTTCCGAGCGCCGAGTAGACGGACGCCACTTCCGGCTGCGCTCTTAGAAGGGACACGACCTTCTGTGTCGCAGAGTCGGTTTCCTGCAACGTCGCACCCGGCGCCAGTTCAACAGTAAGTATCGTGCGGCCTCGGTCGGACGCCGGCATGAAGTCGGTGGGAAGAGATGGAACGAGCGACAGCGAGGCTATGAAGAATACCACGCCCGCGAAGATCGTGATCCATCGATGGCGTAGGGTCCAATCCAACATTCGGGTGTAGTGCCGCACCCACGCCGGCTCACGGTGCTCCTTGCCGGTTGCCTTTAGTAGGAATGCCGCCATCAACGGCGTGAGAAGACGTGCGACGATCAGGGAAAAGAACACCGAACTGCAGACGGCTACCGAGAAGGCCTTGAAGAATTGGCCCGGAATGCCCGGCATCAGTCCAACGGGCGCGAAAACCACGATGATCGCGAATGTCGTCGACGACAGCCAGACCAATTTCGTCGGCAGCATCGATGGCGGCATCGTAGGCGCTTTTTCATCGCACGGCACCATTTCTAACGGTCGCGGTTTTGACGTTCACTACGTCGCCGTCGTTCAGAAAGCCGGCGCCCTGGGTCACGATGCGATCGCCGGCATCCACTCCCCGTACGACTTCAACGTTGTCGACTGCCCCTGAGCCGATCCTCACTTCGGTGACGGCCAAACCGCCGACTTCCGAGCTGATTGGTATCTCGCGCCTGGCAACGACGTTTCCCGTGGCGGCAATGCCGCGATGGTAGCGATCCTCATGCGCCTGCGTTCGGTAATAGCTATCATTCTGCACCCTGCGCTCTTTTGTAAGCCGGACTCCCGCTTCGGCGACGGCTGGCAGATACTCCGTTAGAACGAGAGCTTTGCTCGCGTAGAACAATTCGTGTCGGATTGTCTCGGCGGATGCAGATTTATGTCGAGATGTTGCTGGATTGGTCGCAACGCCATCAGGTGCCCGTATCCACAAAACTTGCCCCTATCGAGGTTGCGACCGAAATGCCCGCTGCAATCTCGTCTGTTTCTGTTGCACGGGTAACGGCAGCGCGCACCGTGAGGTCCGCTGGGACGTCCGGCGTGACAACTTTGAAGCGATCGCTGAGGCTCACGCACAAGGCGCGGTTCACAGCGTTCCGCCCCACTCCGACTGAACTATCGGCCCGTGATCGGAACGGGAAGTAAATTGGGTCGCGGACCGCAATCAGCAGCGCGCAAACTAGGGCGTGAACTCTTTACGTTATGAGCACGCGCCCTAGTTCGGATTTAAGCCAACAAGCGGTCAGTAGTCCCAGAAAACCGGTACCCAACGAAACGCGTCGCCGTCCACCGCGACCCGACCGACAGACGGGAATGGCAGGTGAGTGGCCACCAGCATCTCGCCGGTCGCAGCCAGCTCCCGCAAAAGACGGACCCGAACGCGCGCCGCCTCCTCGGGGTCGTGTTCGAAGCCGTTGTGCCAGTCGGGCTGGTCGAACCCGACCGCGAACACGGCGTCGCCGGCGAACGTCAGGGCGTCGCCGCCGGACGCCAGGCGGACCACGCTGTGCCCGGGGGTGTGGCCGCCGGTGCGGCGGACGACCACGCCCGGAGCCACCTCGTGCTCCTCATCGAACTGAAGCAGATGGTTGTGGTACTGGTTGACGAATCGCTTGGCCGCCGACCGAAGCGCGTCCGGGAACCCCGGCGGCATGGCGGTGTGGGAGAAATCGGGTGACTCCCAGAATTTGACCTCGGCGGCCGCCACGTGAATCTGCAGGTCCGGACGCAGCCTCTCCTTCACGCCCTCGACGAGCAGCCCGCCAACGTGATCCATATGCATGTGGGTCAGCACCACGTCGGTCACGGACGCGAGATCGATGCCGGCGGCGTCCAGTCGCTTGACCAACTGCCCGGCCCGCGGCAAGTGCAAGTCCGGGTCGCCCCCTAGTCCAGCATCGATGAGGATGGTTCGACCGCCGCTACGCACCACGACCGCATTCAGCGCCCAGTCGAAAGCGTCCGGCGGCAGGAACATGTTGTTCAGCCAGGCCGCCCGGATGGCCGGGTCGGCGTTGTGTCCTAACATTTTGGTGGGCAGCGGTAGTACCCCATCGCTGACCACCAGCACGTCAATCTCGCCGACCTTCAGCGCGTAGCGCGACGGAACCAATTCGTCGGGCTTCGATCTAACGGGGTGTGCGGTGATATCTAGGCTCATGTGTGTCTCCTGCTGAGTGTTGTGGATCATCTGATTCATCTCCTGCGTTCGATCTTGGTGCTCGATCCTGGGCGGGCCACGCTTCCCGCGCGGGAAGCGCTTCAATGCTGGTTGGGTGTTCAGAGATCGGTGACACGCTCGGGGTCAGCCGACGCCAGAGCAGCGGCGCGCTCGGCGCGCGGCGGATAGATCCAGACGGTGTTGATCTCCCGCTTGGTCTTCTTTGCCTCGTCGCCAACCATCTCGACCTTGCGGTCCCAGCCGCGCGTGAAGAGCGCGCCGGCTTCTCCGAGGTCGAGACAGGTGACGTATGCCTTCTGGTGGTACGGCATAGTCGGAACTCCCAAGAGTTCAGCGGCGGCATTGTTGCCCGCAAAGGCGCCCATCCGCGTAGCGTGCTGGCACGACATCAGCGCATAGTTGCCGACATCGTCGCACGCTGCGCGAGCGGCATCGCCGGTGGCGAAGACACCGGGCACCGACAGCACGCGCAGATCGCGGTCGACCAGCAGCCGGCCGAAATTGTCGCGCTCGGCGGGGATCTGCGTGGTCAATGGAGCCGCACGCATGCCGGCAGCCCAGATCACGGTCCCGCATTCGATGCGTTCGCCGTTCGAAAGCGTGACCCCGGATTTGTCCAACTCGGCGACGCCGACGCCGAACCGACCCTCCACGCCGAGTTTGCGCAATGCCTCCTCTATGAGCGGCCGAGGGCCTTCGCCCATGTCGGGAGCGATTGCGCTGTTCCTATCGACGATGATGACGCGCGGCCTGGCATCTTTGCCGAGAATCGCGCGAAGCCGCGCAGGCATCTCCGTTGCCGCCTCAATGCCGGTGAACCCGCCGCCGGCCACGACGACAGTGTCGCGCCCGTTCTTTGCCGGCCGATCGGCCAGACTGTGCAGATGCCGGTCGAGGGCCATCGCATCGTCGAGTTGGTCGACGCTGAAGCCGTGTTCGGCAAGGCCCGGAATATTCGGACGGAACAGCCGGCTGCCGGTGGCGACGACCAGCCGATCATAAGAGAGGTTCTTCTTCGCACCTTTTGCGGTGGCGATTTCCACCGTGCGAGACTTGGTGTCGACCGTCTCTGCGCTGCCTTGCACGTAAACGACATCGATGGCTTCGAGGACCTCCAGCAGAGGCGCGGTCAGCGTCTCTGGCTTCGGCTCGTAAAGTCGCGGGCGAATGACCAGCCTCGGGTCCGGCGCGATCAGCGCGATCTCGAGTTCTTCAGGTGAAGCGCCCCTGATGTCGCGCAGCCGGGCAGCGGAAAGCGCTGCGTACATGCCGGCGAAGCCGGCGCCTATGATGACAAGTCGCATGTGACCTACTCCTGTGGTTTGAGTTTTTCCGACGCAAGAAACCAGAGACGCTGGGACGCGATGAACGAGAGCAACTCAGCGTTGACGAGGTCGGCATGGGTCGTGCACATGCCGATTTACCGAAGGAGGTGTGCAGCCGCCCCCGAGCGATTGAGGTAATTGCAGAGGAATTGCTGCTAACGCGCGCGCCGTCTCCAATTGCTCGGAGTTTCGCCGGTCAAACGCCTGAACGCCGCCGCGAAGGCTGTTTGAGAGGCGTAGCCAAGTGCCGCTGCGACCGAGACGATCGACGCGTCGGTGTCGCGAAGCATGTTCATTGCCTGCTCGAGCCGGTGTTGGCGCAGCCAGGCGTGAGGTGAAAGTCCGGTGCTTTCCTTGAAGGCACGGCAGAAGTGAAAGCGCGACAGGCCGGCATCTGCAGCCAGTGCAGCCAGTGAGACGTCGGCATCGCTGTCCGAGCGCAAGCGTTCGATGGCACGGAGCAGGACCTTCGGCGAAAGCCCACCCAAGGTTGGCCGGAACGTGTTTGGCGAGCCGGTGTGCGCGACCAGGATGCGCGTGGCCAGGAGGTCTGTCAGTTGATGCCTGAACAACCTATCCAGAGCCCCATTGCCCTCCAGGACGTCGGCCGCGCTCAAGAGCAATCGGGATGTAATCGGGTCGGGATGCGCCGTTCGCTCCAGAAGATCGACCGATGTGGCAGTATCGGCTTCGCGTGCAACGCGATCGAGCGTTGTGTGCGGAAGATAGAGCTGAACGACATCGACAGGTTTCGGAATATCCCACCGGGAGCTTGATCCGGCCGGAATGATTATCACAACCCCAGGACGAAACGTTCCAATCGTAGCCGATCTTCCTGACCGCCGCCCCATGCGTTGAATCGAGCCGTTGTAAGCCATGATGACGTGATCGGTCATGGGCTGGACGACGTCGTGCAGTGGTTCGTGTTTCCAGTGGGCGATCCCGCCACCGGAGGGGTCCAACGCCATACGGAGCGGAGCCGTGTTGAGAACACGCGCCATTTCCGCATCGGCAGAATGCCGGTCGGCGGTGGGCTGGGTGCCCTGGCGCGCCTCAGATTCGACCGGCGGATCCTCCTGCGAGGGATCGCGCAAGATAGGCTTGCTCATGATTTCATGCTCGCATGATGTAGGCACGTGAAGAGCGTTCGTCGCTCGTTCTTCTCACTGGCTAAGCCTTCTCAACCAGTCCTCGAAACGCACCGAGCCGAGCCAGGGGTTGTTGCCCGGCATAAGAGACCGATCGTTTAGTTCCGCGCCGAAATAGCGGGCGTGGATGTCGGCGACGACCTTGCGGCGGTCCTTCGTCGCCGTCAGGTAACGCCGGCCGAATTCATCGAGGCTGAATCGCTCCGGACCGGCCAGTTCGACTATGCCGTTAATTGGAGCTGCGAGCGTGACGTCGGCCAGCGCATCGGCAACGTCGTCCGATGCCACGGGCTGAAACAAAGCGGGCGACAGCCTGACGATTTGTCCATCCGTGGAGGAATCGACGACCGCGCCCACCAACTCGAAGAACTGCGTCGCGCGCAGGATCGTGTAGGGAATTTTCGAAGCTCTGATCAGATTTTCTTGCGCTAGCTTGGCACGGAAGTAACCGCATTCCGGAAGCCGGTCTGCCCCGACAATGGACAGCCCGACATGGAGACGCACGCCGGCGGCAGCCTCAGCCGCGAGCAAATTGCGACCCGAAGTTTCGAAGAAACTCAGAACCGCGTCGTCCTCGAACGAGGGAGAGTTCGCGACGTCGACGACAATTTCAGCGCCGGAAAGTGCATTATCGAGGCCCTCGCTCGTTATCGTGTTGACGCCCCTGCCGAGAGCTGCTGGAATCACTTCGTGGCCCTTCCGACGCAGCTTGCTCGCAAGCTTCGTTCCGATGAGGCCGGTGCCGCCAACAACAACAATCTTCATGACGCTCCTCGATTTGGTGGCCACCAATGGCCCTGCTCCTGATGAGAATGCGCCCCTACGGCCGGAAAGGCCTTGTAGGCGTCTTGAATTGCGGTTGAATTTTGCTTGGCTTCTTGTCCAAGGGGAGCGCGGAAGTGCTGTTCTCGTTTGAAGACTATTGCCTGGACCCCGACCGGCGCGAACTCAAGCGAGGCTCCGAGCTCATAGCCATTGGACCGAAGGTGTTCGATCTGCTGCTCTTTCTGGTCCAGAACCGGGATCAGGTCGTAACAAGAGACGATCTGCTGCAGGCCGTGTGGGAAGGACGGATCGTCTCCGAGTCGACGCTGACGAGCCACATCAATGCGGTGCGCAAGGCGATCGGCGACACCGGCAAGGAGCAGCGCCTGATCCGGACGGTTGCACGCAGGGGCATCCGCTTCGTCGGCAAGATTGCCGAAGAAAAATTGCCCGCGAACGCTTTGGTCATGGACTCAAGTAACGCAGGCGAAAGGCTCGGACCCATTCTGACCCTGCCGGATTCCCCATCGATCGCGGTCCTGCCATTTCGGAACCTCAGTGGCGACGTCGAGCAGGACTATTTTGCCGATGGCATCGTCGAGGACATCATCACCGCCTTGTCGCGCATTCGCTGGCTGTTCGTGATCGCCCGTAACTCGAGCTTCACCTACAAAGACAAGACGGTAGACGAGAAGCAGGTGGGACGCGAGCTTGGCGTGCGTTACGTCGTCGAAGGCAGCGTGCGCCAGTCCGAAAACCGGATTCGTATCACGGGCCAGCTCGTGGATGCGGCGACAGGCACCCATCTTTGGGCCGAGAGATTCGAAGGGACGCTTGACGACATCTTTGAACTTCAGGATCAGATCGCAACCAGCATCGTCGGAGCGATCGCCTCGCAGCTCGAGCGGGCGGAGATCGATCGTGCGAGGCGGAAGCCGACCGGCAGCCTCAGTGCCTACGACAACTATTTGCGTGCCATGCCTCATTTGCATCGGGGCACGCGGGAGGCAATGAACGAGGCGCTGCCGCTGTTCTACAAGGCCATGCAGCTCGATCCGGAGTTTGCCTCTGCCCACGCAATGGCGGCCTGGTGTCATTTCTGGCGAAAGGTAAATGGCTGGATGACCGACCGGGCACAGGAAATCGCGGAAGGCGTTCGACTGGCCCGCCTTGCGGTGGAATTGGGCAAGGACGACGCTGTCGCGCTCACCAGGGGCGGACATGCCCTTGCCCATCTCGCTGGCGACGTGGAGGGCGCGATCACGCTGGTCGACAAGGCGCTGGTGCTCAATCCGAACCTAGCGTCGGCCTGGTTCCTGGGAGGCTTTCTCAGAGCGGAGCGCGGTGACCCCGATGCTGCAATCGAGTTCTTTACGCGCGCGATGCGTTTCAGCCCGCTGGATCCGGAGATGTTCCGCATGCAGGCAGGCATGGCCCTATCTCATTTATTTGCAGGGCGGTTTGACATGGCCGCATCCTGGGCCGAACAATCCTTCAGGCAATTGCCCAGCTTTTTGATGGCCGCGGCCATCATCGCTGCAAGTCACGCGCTCGCTGGTCGGACCGAGCAGGCGCACATCGCGGTCGAACATTTGCGGAAGCTGGATCCCACGTTTCGTGCCACCCGCCTCACAGACTGGCTTCCGATCCGGCGGCCGGAGCATCTCGTCCAGTTCGAAACCGGCCTGCGGCTGGCAGGCCTGCCGGCGTGACCTCCGTTCGGGCTCTAGCAGGATTCGTCATTCGCTATAGAGCAAAAACAGCTTGAACAGGTCACTTCCGCTTCTCCTGCAATGGCGGAAACCCTTCAACGCTCATCCACGACCTTTGTGACGAATGTCCACGGGTCGCACCAGTTTGGTACAAGAAACAACGACGCCAAAACGCAACGAGCGCGAATGAAAACGGACCATAATCAGCGAATATGGTCGATATCCCGTCGCTGCCTTTGCCGATCAGCGCAGCAACAGGATCAAGGCGTCCGGCCTGACCGTATCGAAAACATTCAGGTGACTAGGTTTTGTTATTACCTTGAGCGAGGCAGAACCTGGTTCGCCTCGCACGGTTTCATGGCTTTTGATCCTCCGCTCCGATCGCCGCCAATGCGGCGCGGGCTACTTCGACGTCTTGTGCACCGGTGCCAGACCCCACGCCGACCGCACCGACACATTGGCCTCCTATAATGATTGGCAGTCCACCTTCGAGGTTGGTGAGTCGGCCCCCACCTGCAATGGCAAGCTTGATCTCATTGGCCGGATCGAGTCGCGACGTCGGTTGACGATGCGAAGCCGCGGTGATGGCCTTGGACATCGAGGTCTCCCGGGACAGCAGTTTGGCGCCATCCATCCGGACAAATGCCAGCAGGTTGCCGCCGTCATCGACGATCGAAATGTTCTGCGGTGCGTTAAGCTCTTCCGCTTTGGCTATGGCACCAGCCAACGCCTTGAGCGCGCCGTCATGTGTCAATTTGAGAGAGGGTTTGGTCATCGCCATTTTCGATAGCTCCGGTATCATGCCTTGTACGGCTCGATGAAGCATGCGGAGGCATGCTCCAGACGAATGTCTCAATCATCCATCCGCTGGAAACGTGTCTCGCAAAGACGGACGCAGCGACATGGTTTCGAACCAAACGGCCAGCGCCGGCCGCGTTGTGCGCCAGTCGAATGACGCGAACCGAAATCCAGATAGCCAAGCGCGCAGGCGATGGTGAGGCTACCGATGCTGATGCGTGCGCCGAATTCAGCGACCGTGTTTTCCATCTGGTCGAGTGCTGCGGCGATCTTGGTCATCTGGCCGTCTATCCAGTCGGCCGATCGATGCTCATCACTTCTGCAGGTGTTCTCGTAGCGGGTCAGCAGAGCGGCATCGAGGAGGCCGTCACCGAGGGCCTGTTCGGTGAGGACCTGCCAACGTTGCGGCCCGCGCGGAAACAACGAGCCATTTCCGAGGTCATCGAGATACTCGCAGATCACCCGGCTGTCGAATAGCAGCGTTCCGTCCGCCAGTTTTGCGGCCGGGACCTTGGCGAGTGGGTTGAAAGTGGCGATCCTCTCATCGCGCTTCAACGGATGCGCGGCGCTTGGCAACCGTACGATGCGATCAGCAATGCCGAGTTCGATCGCGCAGGCCATGACCTTGCGGACATAGGGCGATGTCGGCGCATAAAACAGTTCGATGACATCACTCATGAGCGTCTCCCGTCGGCAGCAGCAACACCTTGCCGATGTTCTCGTTGGCTTCCAGAATGCGATGGGCTTGTGCGGCCTCACTGAGCGGCAATTGCCGCCAGATCAGCGGCCTCACCAAGCCAGACGCGACCAGCGGCAGCACCTCGGCCCGAAGCACGGCGGCGATCGCCGTCTTCTCCTCGTCCGACTTCGGTCGCAGCGTCGACGATGTCAGATACAACCCCTTCCGCATCACCAGCCCAAGATCAATCGGAACAACGCCACCCTGCATGAAGGACAGGCTGACATGGCGTCCGCCCGGCGCCAGCACGTCGAGATTACGTGCAACGTAAGAACCGCCCGCGATATCGAGCACGACATCGACGCCGCGCTCGCCGGTGACACCGCGCGCTGCGGCAACGAAATCGTCGGTGCGATAATTGATCGCGGTGGCGCCCAGCGCTTCGACTGCCTTCTTCTTGGCGTCGCTGCCGACCGTCGCGATGGCCGTAGCGCCGCGAGCGATGGCCATGCGTATCGCAATCGTACCGACGCCGCTGGCGCCGCCATGCACCAGTAGGGCCTCCCCCTTCGACAGCCGGCCGCGCTCGAACAGATTGTGCCAGACGGTGAAGAGCGCCTCGGGCAGGGCTGCCGCCTCTTCCATCGTCAGGCCCTCGGGCACAGCCAGACAATGCGATGCCTTGGCAAGGCAATAGCGCGCATAACCGCCGCCCTTGACCAGTGCCATAACCGCCTGACCGCGCAAGCCGGCGTCGCCATCGACAACGCGCCCTGCAACTTCGAGGCCGAGCACATCGGTAACACCTGCCGGCAACGGGACGGCGCCGCTCCGCTGCATCAGATCGGGACGATTGACGCCGGCTGCGGCAACCTCGATCAGGATTTCGCCGGGACCGGGCACGGGCACGGGTCGCGCGACCTGCATCAGCACGTCGGGACCACCCGCCTGCGTTGCGATGATGGCCTGCATGGTGGACGTCATTGTCAAAACTCCGTTGTTCATTCCCGCATCCAGTCTGCACGCGGCCGGCCTAGCAGAACGGCCAGCCTGTCGATCATCGCGCCCGCCGCTGCGAGTTCATCAAAACCGATCCATTCGTCGGCCTTGTGCCCGCGCGCCATATCGCCGGGTCCGCAAACCAGCGTCGGGATGCCCGCTTCCGCGTAGAGGCCAGCCTCGGTGCCGAATGCCACTGTCGTTGCGGGACACGTATCGCTTGCAAGTCGCGCAACCAGACGTGCCGCAGGCGCATCGGCGCTGGTATCCAGGCCGGGATAGGCCGACAGTTCTTCGGAGATAATGTCGGCCTCTGGCGCGCTGTCACGAAGTCGGTCACGCTCGCGCGCAACCAACTCATCGATCCGTGCAAGGATTTCGCCAGTGTCACGGCCCGGCATGGTGCGGATCTCATATTCCAGCGTGGCGCGTTCCGGCACGAGATTGACCATGCTGCCGCCATGCAGCGATCCAACATGAATGGTGGTGAATGGCGGGTCGAAGGCCGCATCGCCGCCGCGTGCGATCTCCTGATCGGCGAAACCGCGCAACGCATGAGCGATCGCCACCGCGGAATCGACGGCATTGGCCGCGCGATGCGGCATCGCCGAGTGGCCGGTGCGCCCGATCACCGTCAAGCGACGCGCCACCTTGCCCTTGTGCGCGCGAACGACGCGCATCGCGGTCGGCTCTCCGACGATGGCGAGCGCCGGCGGCGCGACGGACTGCATCAGCGCACGCACCAGATCCGGCGCGCCACGGCATCCGACTTCCTCGTCATAGGAAAACGCCAGATGCACCGGAACGGCCTGAGCCGCCGCCTTGAGACTCGGCACGGCGGAGAGAACGACAGCCAGAAAGCCCTTCATGTCAGTCGCGCCGCGACCATAGACGCGCTGATCACGGATGACCCCGGCAAATGGCGGCACGGTCCAGGCCTGCCCCTCCACCGGCACAACGTCCGTATGTGCCGACAGAACGACACCGGCTCGGTCCGCCGGACCAATGGTCGCGAGCAGCGATGCCTTGCGTCCGTCAGGCGACGGCACGCGACACGCCGGCACGTCCGATGACGTAAGTATCCGCTCGATATAATTGATGATATCGAGATTGGAATTCGAGCTTATACTTTCAATACTGATTAGCTCGCAAAGTATTTGAGCTATCTTTTCGATCATCTATACTACCATTACTTTTACGAATACGGGAGTATCACGATGACCTATTCTATCTCGGCGCGTTGTCCGGAGACCGGCGCATTCGGCATCGCCATCACGTCGTCCAGTATCGCGGTGCCGGCGCGCTGCGCGTGGGTCGGGCCTCTGGGCCTCGTGGTGTCGCAGAATGTGACCGACCCGGCGCTCGGCCCGACCGGTCTTGCGCTGCTGCGTCAGGGCCTCGGTGCCGCTGCCGTTCTCAATAGCCTCACACTCGGCACACCGCAGCCAGCATGGCGACAGGTCGGCGTGATCGATCGTTACGGTCAGGTGGCCTGGCATTCCGGCGCTCAGGCATTGGCCACGGCGGCAGTTGCCGAAGGCGCTGGCTGCCTCGCGCTCGGCAATCTGCTCGCCGACGACAAGGTGCCCAGCACAATGATTGCGCGGTTCGAGGCGACCGCTGGCCAGCCACTGGCGGAGCGGTTGATGTCGGCGCTGGAAGCCGGCCTCGACGCCGGCGGTGAGACTGACGACGAGCATGCGGCGGGTCTGCATGTCGCTCACATCTTCGACTGGCCGGTCGTCGACCTGCGTATCGACTGGCACGACGCGCCGATCGGCGAGTTGCGCGCGTTGTGGGAGCGCTATCGGCCGCAGCAAAAAGACTATGTCGCACGCGCGAAGAATCCGGGCGCGGCGCCGTCGTTCTAGACGCAGACGCCTCACGGCGCCTCGCCCGGCGGAAACGCCACGATGTCGGCGGAGCCGATCGACAATCCGACCTCGGCTCCGACCGGACAGGACGACAGCGCCGCAATACCCGGCGACCGCAGCAAAATATGATCGCGCGCGCTACCTGGCGCGTCGATATAGAGATCGACATGGCCGCCCTGGAACACCTGCGTCGTCACAGTGCCAGGCAGCGATCCCGATGCCCCTCGCGACGTCACGGAAAGATGTTCCGGCCGTACGAAGACATCTACGGAACCGCCAATCGATACTTCCGCAAGTGATGCTGCAGGAACGCTCGCGCGCACATCACCAATCGAGACCACCGCGGCATCGCCGTTCCGCTCGACGAGCCGACCGTTGAGTACGTTGGCATCACCCACGAAGGACGCGACGAAGCGATCGGCGGGACGACGATAGATATCGTCAGGCGCGGCGATCTGGCGGATGCGTCCGGCCGACATCACCGCGATGCGATCCGACATCGACAGGGCCTCGCCCTGGTCATGGGTAACAAAGATCGTGGTGACGCCGAGCTCACGCTGAATCTGCTTGAGCTCGACCTGCATGGAACCACGCAGATTCTTGTCGAGCGCCGAGAACGGCTCATCCAGCAGCAACACCTTCGGCCTGATCACGAGCGCACGCGCGAGCGCAACGCGCTGCTGCTGACCACCCGACAATTGCCGGGGCTTGCGGTCTGAGAAACCGGAGAGCTTGACCAGCGCCAGCGCTTCGTCGACACGGCGCGCCATCTCCTTCTTGTCGACGCCGCGGGTCTTCAGTCCATAAGCGACGTTCTTCGCGACGCTCATATGCGGAAACAGCGCATAATTCTGAAACACGATGCCGATCTCGCGCATGTGCGCCGGCGTTTCGGTGACCAGGGCGTCTTCAATAAAGATCTCGCCGCTGTCCGCTTCGAGGAAGCCCGCAACAAGATTGAGCAGCGTGGTCTTTCCGCAACCCGACGGTCCCAGCAAGGTCATGAACTCGCTCGACCCGATCTTCAGCCAGGCCTCATGCAACGCGATGGAATCGCCGAAGCGCTTGGTGACGCCGTCGAGCTGCACGGCCGGACGGATTTTTTCGTTTGCGGCGACTGACGTATTGGCAGCCATCTGATTAGTGCGCATCAACATTCAGGATTTTTCCGAGGCCCAGGAAGGAATTGGCGATCGTGAGCAAGGTCGCGGTCACGGCGATGTAGATGACCGACAGGGCGGCCAGTGTGGGATCCGCGAATTCGCGGACGTAATTGTACATGGCGACCGGCAGCGTCTGCGTGGCCTGGCTGCTGACGAACAGAGTCGCCGTGAATTCGTTGAACGATAGAATTGCTGCGAATAGCCAGCCGCTGAGCAAGCCCGGAATCAAAAGCGGGATCGTCACGGTGAACAGGATCCGCAGCGGCGTGGCGCCAAGGCTGGACGCCGCCAGTTCGAGCCGGATGTCGAGATTCTGCAGCGAGATGTAAGTGCTGCGCATCACGAACGGCAGCACCATGACCACATGGGCGAAGATGACGAGTGGAAAGCCGCGCCCGAGATTGGTCTGCGAGGCGAGGATGAGAACGCCGAGGCCGATTGTGTAGTGCGGGATGATCAGCGGCGACAGCAAAATGCCTTCGAGAAGATTCCTGAGTCTGAATTTGTAGCGGTGAATGGCGAAGGCGAAGGCCGAGCCGACCACCAGCGCGATGCTCGACGCCCACACCGTCACCGTCAAGCCATTCCAGAAGCCCTTAGCGAAATCGGGATAAGAGAACGCGCGCCAGAACCAACGCAGCGACCATGATTGCGGGGGAAACAACAAGATCGCACGGTCGTTGAAGGCCGAAATCGCCACTACGATGCCTGGCAGCAGCACGAACAGGAGAATGGCGGCGATGAGCATGCGTCCCGACCATCGAAGCAGCAGGGTGCCGGGAGAGCGCTTCATGTCGTGCCTGCCATACGTTCGAGTGGGCTCGCGGCCTTCTTCAGCAAGGCGATCACGGCCAGCGATAATGCGAGGCCAATGATGGAGAGACTGGCAGCAAAGGGAAAATTGAAGGACGAGAAGCCGAGCTGATAGATCAGCGTCGACACCGTACTGACACGCCCGCCGCCGATCAGTTGCGGAGTCGCGAAAGCACTGAACGTCCACGCGAAGGCCGTGGAGAAACCAGCGACAATTCCGGGCATCGACAGCGGCAGGGTAATGGTGAGGAAAACGCGGACCGGACCGGCGCCGAGACTTTCGGCGGCCTTCTCGTAGTTGCGGTCGATGTGCGAGAGCGCTGCGGCCAGCATGATCACCATGATCGGCATGGTCACATGCACCAGCGCAGCGACCACTCCGCCAGCGGTGAACATCATCTGCACCGGACGATCCAGCAGACCAAGGTTGAGCAGCAGCGTATTCAGAAAGCCCTTGTTACCGAGCACGATCATCCACGAATAGGTCCGCACCACCTCGCCGAGAAACAGCGGCGTGACCGACACGACCAGAATGAAGGAGCGCAGCGCCGGACTATTGGTGCGCACCAGCGCATAAGCCAACGGATAGGCCAGGATCAGCGTGAACACCGCAGTCTCGAAACACAACAACACTGTATTCCAGAATGCCAAAGCATAGAGCGGCCGCAGCATGGCCGCGAAATTCTGCAACGTGAACCCACCGACTTCGAGCGAGCCGGGAATATAGGCCCGGACGCTATACTGAAAGACGGCCAGCATCGCCGCGATCAGGCCCACGGCGACGAGGCCGGCCGGCGAAACGAACCAACCCAGAAACGGACGTGTGTTCATGGACAAACTCGACGTGGGCAAACTCAAAGCGATGGAGCGCGATCCGGCAGTATCAGCCGGATCGCGACCAGGACCATGTTATGGAGCCATGATGTTCTCGGTGAACCACTTGCGCCAGGTACCGGTCTTTTCGGCGCGCAGCTTGGCGTCGATCACAAGGCTCTGTTTTGCCCACTGATCCGGCGTGGAGAAGACGCCGGTCAAAGAGGCTATCTCCGGCTTGAGCTTGGCATTGTCGACCACCGGGCTGCCCTTTTTCAGTTCGGCGATCTTGGCCTGCACTTCCGGATCGAGGGCGATGTTCATGAACTTGTAGGCCAGCTCCGCCTTGGTCGAACCTTTGGTGATGGCCATGGTGTCGACACCGAGCACCGCGCCTTCCTTCGGGATCACGAGCTTGATCGGCACGCCCTGGTTCTGCATGTAATAGGCATTCATCGACAGCACGACCTGGACTGGCGTCTCACCGGTGGCGAATAGCTGCTGGCTGTTGGCGTCATTGGTGTAGAATGCCTTGTAGTTCGGCTTCAGCGCCTTCATCTTGGCTTCGCCGACTTCCCAATTCGCAGCATCACCGCCCGACAGCTTGGCCGCGACGACCATCACATGACTCGGGTCGAAATCCGGCGACGAGATCATGCCCTTGAGTGCAGGATTCCACAGGCCTTCCCAGCTATCGAAGCTGACGCCCTTGGGTAGCCGGTCAGGCAAATAGCCGATGGTGTAGACATAGGCCCAGGCGCCGATGTGGTACGGACTGATCCTGGCCTGCTCGACCAGATGGCTGGCATTCGGAATCTTCGCCGTGTCGAGCTTCTCGAACAGATTGTCGTTGGCATAGAGCCAGCCGACATGGGCCGTCGTGAAGGTGACGTCGCTCTCGGGCTTGGCCGCGGCGAGCTTGGCCTGATTCAGCCGGTCGATCGTGCCGCCGGTGATGTATTCGACCTTGACCCCGGTCTCGGCAGTAAACTTCTTCGCGATCGCTTCATCGATCAGATCGCGGAAACTTCCACCCCAGGTGCTGACGACCAGCTTCTCCTGGGCGGATGCCTGCGCGCCGATCGCGAGCGTCGACAGCAACATCAATGCAGTAAGCTTCAAGGCGCGCTTCATCTCGGAACCTCACAAGAATTATGACGCCGAGAGAAAAGCAAACACCATGCCAAGCGAACGAATTCGACAATATTTTCAAGTATTTCCAGCGCAAGGAACTCCGTTGACCTTTCATTCGAAAGATCTGATTTCAGAATGATCGTAGCTATACTTCGGCGTCGAAGATCGACACAGTGCTACGTCGGAATTTCCGCAATGATGTCGATTTCCATCAAGTATTCGGGCTTGGCGAGCCCCTGAACGATAATTCCGGTCGAAACCGGATAGACGCCCTTCAACCACTTGCCGACAACCCGGTAGACCGGCTCGCGATAGGCGCGATCGGTGATGTAGATGACGATCTTCACCACGTCCTGCAGACCCGAGCCTGCCTCTTCAAGCAGCACCTTGGCGCAAAACATGGCATTTTCAGTCTGCGCAGCGGCATCGCCGATGCCGACGATCTTGCCGTCGAGATCCATCGCCGTCTGGCCACGCACATAAACGGTGTTGTTGGCACGCACCACCATGCAGACATCGTTGTCGAGGCTCTGCTCGGGATAGGCATCTTTGGTATTGAACTTGCGGAAACGCTGATGGGTCATGAACCAAATCCTCAGGCGGCAGCGAGACGACGGAATGTGCGATCGCAGAAGAGCAAAGGACGCGCAGCTTGTTTGCGGACACTCAGCACCTCGCCGGTGACGATGCGATGCGAGCCGAAATCGAATAGGCTGGCCACGCGGCAATCGAAATTGCACAACGCACCATCGAGCGCTGGCGCTCCGGTGAGCAGTTCTGACCATTCGCCGGCGAGAAAGCGGTTGTCACGCAATTCGGGGATCAGCCCGGCGAAGCTGTTGGCGACACGCTCCTGCGCATCGGACAAAACATTGGCGACGAACACGCCGTTGGCGAGCAGCAGAGCGAGGCCGCGATTGTCGCGGTGAACGCTGAACACCACCGACGGCGGCTCCATCGATAGCGAGCACAACGACGAGACCGTGACGCCGGCCCGGCCGGCCTCACCATCCGTCGTCACCACCGCGACGCCCGACGCGGTCGTCCGCATCGCGGCGCGAAATTCATCGACGGCGACGATGTCGTGCGACGCGCGGCTCACGATTGTCCCCCGTCGATACGGTCCGACAGACCCGCCGACTTCTTCACGAAGTCGAGCGGTCCGGCGAAGTCGAAGCTGTTGTAGACGGCCGCCAGATGATTGAAGTGCGGCGCCTGCGCGAACTGCACGAAGGTCAGGCGATGGCCGGCATAGTCGGAGTTCAGCAGATCGCGCGCGAAAGCGAGCAGCTTGCGGCGATCGTCGGCCTGCCACTGCTCATTGAGTGAATAGAACTTGTTCAGCCATTTACCGCTACCCTCGGCCTCAAACGCATCGGCATTCGGCGTGATGCAGATCTGCCCGCCGCACAGCTCGCGGGCGATGTGCATCATCGCCGGAAGCTGCGAACAGGCAAACACGCGGCCAGCATAGAGCATCGATTGCTGCGGCATCAGAAGACCGCCGGGGCTCTTCTCCGCCATAGCGATCGAGGCGGTGAGATGCGCGTTGATGCCTTCGCGATAGCAAACGAGATCGGCGAGCTTCTCACGCACCGATTGCAGTTTGTCCAGACCGGTCTGCTTGGCATTCCACATCGCCGCGCCGATCATCATGTCAGCCGTGTAGAGCAGCCGCAGCACATAGGGGAATGCCGAATAACGGTGCAGTGTCGAGCGCACGAACTGCGCCGCACGGGTATGACGATAGAAGAATACGTCCTCCCACGGGATCAGAACGTCGTCGAACACAACCAGCGCCTCGACTTCGTCGAAGCGGTTGGAGAGCGGATAATCCTTGGCGCTGCTGCGATTGGCGAAGCCAGAGCGGCAAATATGCTTGACGCCCGGCGCGCCCATCTTGACGATGCAGCCCACCGCGTAGTCGGACAACTTTTCATTCGCCCAGGCGCCGACGGTCGGCTTCAGATAGGCCTGATCGGCATAGGGGGCCGCGGTTTCATATTTCGCGCCGCGAATGATGATGCCCGCATCGGTCTCGCGGGTCACGTGAACCATCAGGTCGGGATCCTGCTGCTGCGGCGGCAGCGAGCGATCGCCCTTCGGGTCGGTATTGGCCGAGACGTGGAAGATGTCCTTCTCGATCACGGCGCGGATATGCCGGTCGATATTGGGGGCGAAGCGCGAATCAATCTCGGCCAGCACGTCGCGCCCGTCGGTGAGCGACCACATCTCGCCGATCGTCTCGTCGCCCACGCGGGTGACGACGCCACCGATATCCTTCATCACATGGTCGACAGCCTTGATCTTGTCGTGCCAGTCCTTCTGTTCCGTCGGCGGCCGGTAGAAGATCGAATACTTCTCATTGCCTTCGACATAGGTCAGATCGCCGCTGTAGCGCTCTTCCCGCGCCATGTCGTACATGCGGGCTTTGATATCGATGATCGGCTTCAGCGCGGGATGAGTGGTCACATCGTTGACGCGCTCGCCATCGACCCAGACCTCGCGACCATCGCGAATGCCCTGTTTGTACTCTTCACCCGTGCGGATCATTAATCGGCTCCTGTTCGACTGGACGACAAGGTGCCGGAGGCCCTATCATAAGAAAAATATTTTTATGTTTGGAGATACATAGGAAAATGCGATGAGGTTCTCGCTCCGGGCGCTGAGTTACGTTGTTGAGACAGCCGACGCGGGCAGCGTGACGGAGGCGGCCAAGCGCCTGAACGTCTCTCAGCCCTCGATCTCCGCTGCACTGAGCCAGATGGAGGCGGAACTCGGTATCCAGATATTCATCCGTCACCTCGCGAAGGGTGTGACGCTCTCACCGGCCGGCCAGCGGCTGGTGAATGACGCGAGGCTGCTGCTCAACCATGCTCGCGATTTTGCCAAAAGTGCCCAATCGCTTGGCAGTACCCTGCATGGCGAGATCGTGGTCGGCAGCTTCCTGACGCTTGCGACGCGCTTCATGCCTGGGCTGCTGGCCGGCTTTCGCACGCGCCAGCCAGGCATCTCGGTGAAACTGGAGGAAGGCGACCAGCAGGAGATCATTGACGGTCTGATCTCTGGGCGGACGGAATTGGCGCTGTCCTATTCCTTTGCCGTCCCCGATGAAATCGTCGGCGAAAAGTTCTGCGAATTGCCGCCTTATATCGTCCTGTCGGCCAGTCATCCTTTGGCGACCCGGTCTTCGATCAGCCTGACCGAAATGTGCGACGAACCGTTCATCCTGCTGGATCTGCCCCATTCCCGCGATTACTTCTCCAGCCTGTTCACGGCATCGGGGATCGAACCGCGCATCTCGTTCCGGACCCGGTCATTCGAATTGATCCGCGGACTGATCGGGCATGGCCAAGGATATTCGATCCATAACGCCGTTCCGCGCACCACTATCGGCTATGATGGCAGCCGCGTCGCGGTGGTGCCAATCACCGAGAAACTGCCGCCGACGCATGTCATGGCGCTCCGCCTGAAGCGTCACGCGCTGCGGCCGGCGGTGCAGACATTTGCCGAGTACGCGCGCGAGGCCTTTGCCGTTGGCGGCCAGTTCGCGCCGGGCTCAATAGCCCCGTCGGGGATCGACACGGCTTAGCAGTTCCTGCCCGGCCCGAAGCCGGCGCACATTCTCGCCGATCTGCCGTGCAGCCGACCGCGGCAGCGCCACCGATGCAAGATGCGGCGTCACCAGAACATTGTCCATTGCCCACAAAGGACTCTCCGGTGACAATGGTTCGGAGGCAAAGACGTCCAGCGTCGCTTCCGCGATATGAGCCGAACGAAGCGCCTCGATCAAAGCCGGCTCATCGACGATGCTGCCGCGCGAGACATTGATGAAGACGGCGCCCGGCTTCATCTGCGCCAGCCGTTCGGCATCGAGAAGGCCGCGGGTCTGCGGCGTCTGGGGCAGCATGCAGACCAGGATGTCGCTATCGCCCAGAATGTCCGGCAATGCGGCCAGGCCGGCAGAGGTCTCGATGCCATCCACCGACTTCAGCGTGTTGGACCAGCCGCGCACCCGATAACCCTGCCGCGCGCATTCCAACGCCGCCGTCAGCCCGAGCTCACCGAGACCAAGCACGCCGACCGTGATGGTCTCAGGATCGCGCGGATGAATGTAGTGCCAACGATGCTCGCGTTGAGCGCGCTCGAAGGCCGCGATATCGCGCGCATGACGCGTCACGGCGAATAGCACATAGCTGGCCATCATCCGCGCCATCTTCGGATCGGACAGGCGGGTGATCGGCACATCCGGCAGATCATCGCGCCCGACCAGCGCATCCACGCCGGCGCCGAGATTGACCACGAGCCCGAGATTTGGGTAGCGGGCGAAAAAGCCATGCGGCGGCTTCCACACCAGCGCCTGCCTGACCTTGAGGGGATCTGCGATGTCGTCTGCCTGGCGCAGATCGATACCCTCTGCGGCAAGCGCATCACGCCACGTCTCGAAGTCATCGAAGGCGCTGTAGAACGCCATGACTTCCGATGTCATTGGGCGGCCTTTTCGGCGATCAGGCGCGACACCGCCGTCAATGCCAATTCATAGCCAAGCGCGCCCAACCCTGCGATCACGCCCGTCGCCGCTCGCGAAACGTAGGAGTGGTGACGAAACGGCTCGCGCTTCCAAATATTGCTCATATGCGCCTCGATGATCGGGCCCTCGAAAGCGAGCAAGGCATCGAGGATCGGGACGGAGGAATAAGTCAGCCCGGCGGCATTGATGACGATGCCTTCCGCCTTCTCCCTCGCCTCCTGGATCCAGTCCACCAAAACGCCCTCGTGATTTGATTGACGGAAATCGACGGTCAAGCCAAGTGATGCCGCGTGATCTTCACAGCGCTTCTTGATGGAGACGAAACTCTCCCGGCCATAGGTTCCGTTCTTATCGAGCCCGTAGAGATTCGCATTGGGACCATTCAGGAAATAAACGGTGGCAGAGGTCATAACCGCGCTTTCTCATCTGTCGCAGGGAAATCGGTATCGCTCAGGGCAAACATGACGCCGGCCCCCGCGCGCGAGCAAAAGCTTAGAGAGCCTTTCCTCGCAGCAGAAATCAAAAGAAACTATGCGCTTCGACGGATTTGAGTATGGCACGAGGGTTGATCTTCTTCGCAGCGACCAGTTGACGGCGAAGCCGTCATCAAGCACCAATATCGCCGCGGAGAAGCACGAGACGACCAATTGACGGCGCTCGCAGCCTTGAGCTGCCAGCTTTGGTTCGCCTTCGGCTACTGCATTGGGGCGTGCTTGACGGAATCCTTGATCCCGCGCCAGATCTTCGCGCACCAATTGCTGACATTCCGAATCAGGACTTTCTTCAAATCCAACTCTCTCTATAGCCTTTGTTGTCACCTGTCAGAAGCAAGAGTTGGGCCACCAGCCCAGCGACTTGATCGCCGCCGATGAAGCTCGGTCGTCCGTACGGCCGGGCTATCGTGTCCCGAATCTGAAGTTCTACGGCCTCCAAATCAACTCGAAGACGGCGAACTGTCCTTATTGTTTGAGGAGGACGAACGCTTCTGCGCTTACAATGTGCCAGCCCAGGCCAAAATGCCTTGAACTTCTGGTTCAGGACACTACGGCGCCCGTCTCGGCGGACCGACCGATGCGCGGGGAATGAATTCGCTTGGCACCAGCACCTGATGGGCCTCCTGCACGTCGCGGTTCCGGATTCGATCGAGAAGCATGCCGGCGGCAATCCGGCCGATTTCTCCTTGATCCCATCCGATGACGGCAATCGGCGGCGTGACGAGCTCCGCGAGTTCGGAATGGCCGGACGCGATGACCGAGACATCCTCGGGAATCCTTAAGCCCCTTCCCCGCACCGCGCGCAGCACGCCCGAGAGCATGTCGATGCCGCCGGAGATCACCGCGGTCGGCGGATTGCGTTGGCCGAGCAGCGCCGAGGTGATACGGAATCCTGCACCGGGCAAGAAACTGCCTGCCTGGATCAGAGACAGATCTGGTTGCAGGCCGCGCGCCGCATAAGCCTCCTGATAACCGCGGATGCGTTCACTTGCCGGATACAGCCCGCGCTCACCTGTAATCAGTGCCACGCGGCGATGGCCCAGATCTAGTAAATGACCGACAGCGGCACGCATGCCGCCTGCGTGATCCGCCATGACCGCGTCGGCCCACGGCTGTTGGGCACGATCGATCAGCACGATGGGGATATCGAGCCCGCGCAGGAATGCTTCAAACTCGCCTTCGATCGGCGTGTAAGGGCCCATCATGACGCCGTCGGCCTGTCGGCTTGACAGGCGGCTGAGCAGTTCGCGCTCGCGCTCCTCCCGGCCTTCCGAGTTGGAGATCACCAAGGAGAACCCCTCGTCGTCGAGCACGTCGTGCGCGGCCTTCACGAAGCCGGCGAGCTGCGGGATATTGATCTCACGCAAGATGCAGCCGATCGTGTGCGTCGAGCGTATCCGCATGCTGCGCGCCACCGCATTCGGCGCATAGCCGAGTTCGTCGATCGCGCGCTGGACCTTTCGGCGGACATCGGGACGAACCGTGGCATTGGCATTCAGGACACGCGAAACAGTGCCCGTCGAAACGCCGGCCGCGGTCGCGACATCGCGGATCGTCAGCTTACTTCCGCGGCCCACCATCTGCCGATTTGTCATCGTGTCCACCTGAGGTCGGAAACCATTTTAGCGCATGCGGCGCTGAAGTGAATTCCGCGGCCTCAACCATCGGACGCACCGATCAGATCTCGAAGGCCCACTGCTCCGCGGCCAAAGTATATTGTCCGCCCTCGCGTCGCATATGGCCAAAGCCGGGAAAATGCAAATGCATTCCGCCGATCAGCATGTCGTCAGTCACCACCATGTCGAAAATCATCTGGCGCGCCTTGGCCGCAGCATCGGGATCGGTGTCGAACTCCATGGTGACGTGCGGAAGCGCCACCTGGATTTCGGGCACATGCACGGTGTCGCCCCACACAACCATCGACCGGCCGCCGGAGGAGACGACGTAAGCGGTGTGGCCGGGCGTATGACCGGGGATCAGAATTGCGGTGACGCCCGGCAGCACCTCGCCATTGCGGAAAGTGCGGACGCGATCGGCAGGCATATAAGGCTTGAGCTGAGTCCGGCCGGCCTCAAAATAGCGGCGGCGGGGACGCTCCGCTGCTTTCGCCATCGCCTCGTCGTTGAACCAGTGATTGATCTCGTTTTCATGCACGATGACCTCAGCGTTGGGGAACAGTCTCGTGCCAGTCGCCGCATCGGTCAGGCCGTTGGAATGGTCGGGATGAACATGGGTGAGCAGCACGCCATCGACGGAGGCCGGCTCGATGCCCGCAGCCGCGAGATTGTCAGGCAGGCGACCGCAGGTCGGTCCCATCAGATCGGCGGAGCCGCAA
Organism: Bradyrhizobium sp. Leo114; assembly: GCF_055229415.2. NCBI lineage: Bacteria > Pseudomonadati > Pseudomonadota > Alphaproteobacteria > Hyphomicrobiales > Nitrobacteraceae > Bradyrhizobium > Bradyrhizobium sp. Leo114. Next base: position 25,660 of record NZ_JBUYEN020000022.1, read on the forward strand.
TCGATCAGGTAGGTCCGGCCGTTCACCCGCAACGCGAAAGCATTCACTGAAATGCGCGGCGGCGAGATCCGGTGATCGCGGGCGAGAATGGCCTTGGTCTCCTGCTCCGGAATGTTGCGGAAGATCGAGTACCCCATGTCGACGTAACCGTCACTTAAGCCCGTGACTAGTACGTCTCCCAGTCTGCGGTGGTAGACGCCAGCGACTTGCGTCTCGGGAAACCTGCTCATCGGACACTCTCCTCCCAAAGTCGCGCGATCACGGCAGGATCGTCGCGTCTGTGATGCCAGCTTCGGCCGACGCGAAGCCCGGCCTTCGACCAAAGTCGAACTTCCATGAGCGCGTAAGCCCAGGTGACCGCGAACACGTCAATCACCGGTGCGCCAGCGATCTCGCGCAGGCCATGACGAACGAGAAGCTCGGCAAGCACGCCTTCGGCCGGAATGATCACATCGGCGCCGCGCGCGACCAGGCGTTCGGCTGCGGCAGCAAAATTGCCGATCACAGGCGCAGGGTCGGCATAGGCGGCGGCCAGCGCCGGCTCATCAAGCGGCGGATCAAGAGCGACGACATCGAGCACACGTGCGGCAAGCCCATGCTTGTCGACCGCAACCTTCGTCATCCATTGCACGGCCGGCGCATTTGACACCAGCGCCACGTAGCGTCCGAGCGAGCAACCGACGAGAAGGCCGCTCTCCGTGAGCGAGGCGACAGGAATGTCGACGGCGGAACGGATCTCACGCAAGAACGGCTCGCTGAAGGAACCGATCACGAAGGCCGCATAGCCCTCCCGCTCCGCCTTGATCGCATTATCGATCACTTGGCCGAGAATGCGGTGATAGGCATAGGCATTGCCGAGCACCGCCGTGGCCGACGCTCCACGATAGCTCCCCGAGGGAAGGCCATGCACGACAAGCTCGGCATCGTCACCGAGGATGTCGGCCGCGTGCGCCTCCAGCGCGCGCTTGTAAACCGCCAAATGGTCGAGTTCGTTGACCGACTGGTGCCAGATGCGAGGCTTCGAGCCTCCGCCGTATCCTGCTCTTGTCATGCGTCGGTCCGATCGCTTGTCAGGCGCAGCGAGCGCAACGAGCCGATCTCTTCCAGGCGCCAGAGCTGCTCGAACAAGTCGCTCGCGTGGGCGCGGCTGAACACGCGCGTCGTACAATCCAGGAACTTTTCCCTCAGCTCCTCGCGCGTGAGCGGCATCTGCCAACTGCCCTTGGCATGCACGACCGGCGTGTGTTCCAACACCTCGCCTGAAGTGAGCACAACGCTCACCTGGTCCGACGGCGCAAAAGGCTGGTCGCCGGGCATAATCTCATCGGTCGTCGTGCAGCGCACCTTTGCGAAGGTGGCACCGACATCCGGCCGTGTAACGAATTCATCGGTCAACTCGGCAAGACCGACCCGGCGCGATGAGTGCGGCGGCCATCGCGAATTCCATGCTGAACTTTGCTTCGAGCCCCGTCTGCGGGTTGCTGTTGCGCAACATCAGTTTTTGCGTGACGCCGGTATGAACCCGAATCTCGCTGACTTCGGATGGGTTCAGCTTGTGCAGGTCGACCAGGCCGAGCATCGCGTCGATCGAGCGATGCGTGGCATAGCAGGTCGGATAGCGCTTCACATTGATTCCGAGCTCGGCCAGCCGCCAGCACCTGCCGATGTCGAGCGTGCCGTCCTCGATCCTTGGGGTACCGGACGGAGAATGGGCGCGCAGGAACCCGGTTCGGTGTTCCAGCACATCCAGCGAAGCGGTGAATCCCTGGTCCGCCAGCCGTGCAGCGAGCACGCCCGATTGCGCGGTGCGGCCAGCGTGCAGCGATTTCGTCATCGTGCCGAAATTGGCGACAAGACCTGAGGCCAGCGAGGCGGCGATGGCCACGGCGTGCGCCGTTTTCTCGGGACCGAGCCCGCGCAGGCGGGCGCATGCTGCTGCGGTTGCGAGCGCGCCCATCACCGCTGTCGGATGGAAGCCACGCTCGTGCAGGTGTCCTGGTTCGAGATCTGCGAGCTGCGCCCATAGCTCATAGCCCGCGACATAGGCGGCGACCGCATCGGCACCACTCGAATCAAGCGACCAGCCTTCGGCAAGTATGGCTGGAACGAGCACCGCGCTCGGATGACCAGCAAGCGCCACGTCGTCATAGTCGAGCACATGCGCCGCGACGCCGTTGACGAGCGCGGCATCTGACGCCGCGAGGTTGCGGCCCGAGGGAAGTTCAGGCGCCCCGTCGTTCTGTGTGGACGGTGCGAGCATGGCCGAGACGATGCGCACCGGTTGCTCGGCTGCGCCTGCGATCATAACGCCGACACAATCGATGATGCCGGTACGCGCGGCCTCCTTGCACCGATCGGGCAAGTCTGCCGGCCTCAGCCCCGCGACGAAACTTGCTGTCTCGCGTGTGATATCAAGCATGGTCGCCTCCTCAATAGGATCGGGGAAGACCGAGCACGTGCTGCGCCACATAGGCGAGCACCATGTTGGTCGAGATCGGGGCCGTCTGGTAAAGTCTGACCTCGCGCCACTTGCGCTCGACGTCGTATTCCTGCGCAAAGGCGAAGCCGCCATGGGTCTGGAACGTCGTATCGGCCGCCTTCCACGTCGCTTCGGAGGCAAGCAGCTTGGCGATATTGGCATCGGCACCGCAGGGGCGGCCGGCCTGGAAGAGCGCCGCGGCGCGGCGGCACATCATATCGGCCGCCTCAAGCTCGGCGTAGGCCCGCGCCAGCGGAAACTGAACACCCTGGTTCTGTCCGATCGGGCGGCCGAACACGCTGCGCTGATTGGCGTAGGCGACGCCCTTGTTGAGCAGCCAGCGCCCATCGCCGACGCATTCAGAAGCGACCAGGATGCGCTCGGCGTTCATGCCGTCGAGGATGTAGCGAAAGCCCTCTCCCTCCTCGCCGATCAAATTCTCCACCGGGACTCGCAGGTTCTCGATAAAGACTTCGGTGGTGTTGTGGTTGATCATCGCCTTGATCGGGCGGATCTCGACGCCATTGCCCTTGGCCTCACGCAAATCAACGAGGAACACCGAAAGTCCCTCGGTACGACGCTTCGCCTGATCGAGCGGCGTGGTGCGTGCAAGCAGCAGCATGAGGTCGGAATAGAGCGCGCGCGAGGTCCAGATCTTCTGGCCATTGATGACGTAGACGTCGCCCTGGCGCTCCGCCCGTGTCTTGAGCTGGGTGGTGTCGGAGCCGGTGTTGGGCTCGGTCACGCCAAAGGCCTGCAGCCGCAACTTTCCGGCGGCAATATTCGGAAGATAGCTGCGCTTTTGCTTCTCGCTGCCGTGACGCAACAGCGTGCCCATGATGTACATCTGCGCATGCGCTGGGCTCGCCGTGCAGCCATTGGCATTGATCTCTTCGAGGATCACAGCAGCCGCGCGCAGCGGCAGGCCCGAGCCGCCGTATTCCTCCGGAATGAGGGCGCCGAGAAAGCCGGCCTCGGTCAGAGCGGCGACGAATTCGGCCGGATAGCCGCTGCGCTCATCGAGCGCGCGCCAGTATTCGCCGGGGAATCTTTCGCAGATTTTTCGAACCGTGCTGCGCAGCTCCGGAAAATCCTCGCCCACGACAACGGTGACTTCGGCCTCAGGCTGATGGGAAGTGTCGTGATAGTTCATGCAGTATCCTTTCAGCCGGCAACCCTGGCAGGCGTGCGATAGGTCTTCGGCAATCCAGCGCGAGCGATGGCGCCAGAGAACCGCTCGCCCGGCAGCCAGCTTTCGACTTCCCCGCGCAATGCAATCAGCGCTTCGACATCGGCGCCGGTATCGAAGCCGAGTTGCTCCAGTAGGAACACGGTGTCTTCGGTATCGATGTTGCCGGTCGCTCCGGGTGCGAAGGGACAGCCGCCAAGTCCCGCGAGCGACGCATCGAAGGCACGAACGCCGGCTTCGAGCGCGGCGGTGACGTTGGCGAGGCCGAGGCCCCGGGTATCGTGGAAATGACAGGCAACCGGAACGCGGCCGATAGCGGCGATCACCGCCTTCATCAACCGGCGGACCTGGCCCGGATCACCGTAGCCGACGGTGTCGGCGACGATGATCTCATCGGCTCCCGTTTCGGCAAGCCGCACCGCGATCTCGACGACCCGCGCCTCCGACACCGATCCGGAAATGGTGCAACCGAAGGCCGTGGCAATCCCGGCGCCGAGCGCAATCCGCGCGCCGGCGTGTTGATCACGCGCTGCGACGATGCGCGCGAAATCTTGCAGCGACTCTTCGGTGCTGCGACGGACATTGGCGAGGTTGTGCTCCTCGCTCGCCGACAGCACATAGTTGACCTGCGCCAGATCCAGCGCCAATGCGCGCTCCGCACCGCGCAGGTTCGGCACCAGCACCGAAGGGCGGCAGCCGGTGATCGCGGTCGCGCCGCGCGCCACCTCCTCCGCATCGGCAAACTGAGGGATCACCTTTGGCGGCACGAAGGACGTCACCTCGATGTCGTTGATGCCCGCCTCGACCATACCTCGACACCAGGCAAGCTTGCGCGCACTTGGCAGGATCGCCTTCACGAGCTGCAATCCATCCCTCGGCCCAACCTCGCGAACATGAGCTCTCTCACGCATCCCGCGCCTCCATTACTTGCCCTGAAAGTTCGGCTTGCGACGCTCGTTGAATGCGAGGACGCCTTCGCGACGGTCCGACGTCGGAACCAGCCGGTTGTAGGCCTCGATTTCGAAAGCAAGACCGTCCGCAAGCGACATCTGCAGGCCGCGGTGGATCGCCTGCTTGGCCTGGCGCACCGATATCGGACCATTGCCGGCGATCCGCTCGGCGATGGCCAGCGTTGCCGTCAGCAATTCGTCGGGCGGCAGCACGCGATTGACCAGTCCCCAGCGCTCCGCCTCCTCGGCCGAGAACGGCAGGCCGGAGAGGATGACTTCCTTGGCGCGGCGTTCGCCGATGGCACGCGGCAGGTTCTGCGTCCCGCCCGCCCCGGGCATGATGCCGAGCGTCACCTCCGTCAGCGCAAAGCGTGCGTTGGTGGCGGCGTAGACGAAATCGGCCGCCGCCGCGATCTCGCAACCCCCGCCATATGCGGCGCCGTTCACCGCTGCAATGACCGGAATCGGGCAAGCCAGGATCGCGCGCAGCATGCGCTCGAACACGAGATGCTGGGCCTGCCATGCATCATCCGTCATGCCGTTACGCTGCTTGAGATCACCGCCGGCGCAAAACGCCTTCGCGCCGCTGCCGGTCAGAACCGCAACGCGGAGTCCTTCGAGATCGACGGTCAGCCCTTCGAACAGCTCCATCAGATCGAGGCCCATCTGGGTGTTCATGGCATTGGCGGCGTCGGGCCGGTTCAAGGTAACCAGCAGGATGTGATTGTCCCGCCGTTCCAACGTGATGGTTTCGAAATCACTTCGCATTGGCGGTCTCCCTGCTGGCGGATGTCCGAAGGATAGCGTTGTGCTGACCGAGTGTCGGAGCCGGCGTGCGCGCCCGAGGGCGGGCCCCGTTGAACGCGAGGGGAATGCCGACCAGGTCGATGTCGTCGTCATCGCAACGCACCGTCATGTCGAGCGCGCGGGTCTGCGGATGCTTGGCGACTTCATCAATGCCAAGCAGCGGCGCATTGGGCACCCCGGCCTCATCAAGCAGCTTGCCGAGCGCCTCACCCGAATATCGCTGAACCGCGGCTCCAATCTGCGGCAACAGCCGCTCGCGGTTGACGACGCGCGCTGCATTGGTGGCGAAGGCCGGATCGGACGCAAGCGCATCGAGCCGCAATGCGCCGCACAGTTTGCGGAACAGATTGTCATTGCCGGCGGCAATCATCAGCCAGCCATCGGATGCCTCGAAAGCCTGATAGGGCACGATCTCCGCCGTGCCCGAGCCGTAGGGCTTGCGCACTTCGCCGGATGCCGCGTAACCGGCGAGCGGCACGGTCATCCAGGCAAGGCCGGTCTCGTACAGCGACGTCGAGACGATCCGTCCTTCGGCGCCGCTCTTGCGCGCAACCAGCGAGGCGAGCAAGCCGATCACGGCCCACATGCCCGAGCCCATGTCGATCAGGGAAACGCCGACCCGCACCGGTGGCCGACCGCCCTCGCCCGTGACACTCATGATCCCCGTGCTGGCCTGCGCGAGCGGATCGTAACCCGGCTTGCTCGCGAGCGGCCCCTTGCTGCCGAACGCCCCAATGTCACACCAGATCAGCGCAGGCTTCTCGGCACGCAACGCCTCGGCCGTGAGCCCGAACTTGCTGAGAATGCCGGGCCGCAGATTCTGGATCACGGCGTCGGCTTGCGACAGAATGAGTGACTTCAACTCGCGGCATTCACGCGCATCGCTGAAGTCGATCGTGACGTCCTCCTTGCCGCGGTTGAGGCAATGGAAGGCGCTGGCGATCTCGTTCCAGAACGGAGGCCCCCAGCCGCGCGCATAGTCGCCGCTCTTCGGGTTCTCGACTTTGATCACGCGCGCGCCGAGATCGGCCAGGATCAGCCCGGCGTAAGGCGCGGCCACGCTGTGACCGAGCTCCACGACGGTGATGCCTTTCAGCGGCTTGTCGATCTCGGCCATTACGTTCTCCTCGATGGGATGCAGCATCCCCGTTTCGCCATCATCATTCCGTCCAAGCTTTCCGCCCCCACGCCTCAGGACTTGTCCATCGCGTTGTCCGCCACGAGCACCGCGCCGTTGACGAAGCTCGCCCGGTCCGACAGCGCGAACACGATCAGATTGGCGAGCTCTTGTGGCGTGCCCCAGCGCGTGTTGCGCATCGAATTGTTCTCCGACCAGCGCCGCCGTTCGGCCTCCCCTTCCTCGGCGCTGAGATTGCGCTTGGCGAGCTCGCGCTCCCATTTCGCGAACCGTTCCGGCGTGTTGACGAACCCCGGAACCACGCAGTTGATGCGGATATTGTGCGGCCCGAATTCATTGGCCAGAATCTTGGAGAACCTGATCTCAGCCGACTTGGCCGGCCCGGTACAGGACGACAGGAAAGGCGGCATCGTCACCATGATGCCGGTCTCGCCCGAGACGTTGACGATGCTGCCGCCTTTCTGCTGGATCATGACGGGAATGATGCGCTGGCAGATGCGAAACTGGGCGAAGAAGTTGATCGCCATGCCGTACTGCAATTCCTCGTCGGTCACTTCGAGGAAGGGCTTGTAGGTGCCGGTGCCGGCATTGTTGACGAGGATATCGATGCGACCGAGACGGTCGCGGGCGACCATCGGCAGTTGCTCGATCTGCTTCAAATCAGTCACGTCGAGCGACAAGGTCTCGACCTTCGCGCCCGTGGTCTTCTCAATGTCGGCGCGCGCCTCGGCGAGCGCGTCCTCGCGCCGTGCGCAGATGAGCACCTTGACGCCCTCTTCGGCCAGCAGCCGGCACGTCTCGAGTCCGATACCCTTGCTGCCGCCGGTGACGATGGCTGTCTTGCCTTCCAATCCGAGTTTCATCTGTTTTCTCCCTGAAACGAGGTGACACGATCGAGCAGCGCGCGGATCGGCATCGCTCCGCCATTGCGCGCAGAGGCGAAGACCTCCGCGGCCAGCCGGCTTGCGGCGCCGGATGGGAATCCCAATCGCGCCATCCGGGCTTCGAATACTTCGGTGGCGCGCGCCTCGTCCTGGAAGACCAATGTCCTGGGCGCTTCGCGCGCGGTGCGACGGTAGCGGCCACCGTGATCCATCTCGACTTCGACGGTTGCATCAAGATGCGTTCCGACATCGTCAGGCAGCACCGTCGTCTTCTCGACCAGTGCCAGGATCTCCGGATCCCGCTGGTGTTCGGCGCCCATCTCGTAGTCGAGCCGGCCGTAGCGGAGCATGGCGGCGACCGCGAAGGCGGTGCTGGCCTGCGTCTGGACGATGCTCGTGAATGGTCCCTTGAACGATGTTCCGGGATACTCGGTGTAGGGACGCCAGATCGTCACCGTGATCCGCCTGGTGCGCGCAAGGTCGATGCCGTCGCCGTTGAGCAGGCTGGCTGCAATCACAGCGGACATGTTATCGCCGAGCGTGGCGAACGGTTTGGCCATGACGCCGATCATCGTCGCGGGATCGGGATTTTTCAGCCAGGTCTCGGGCGTGCGGTCGAGGCCACCAAGTGAGCGCAGAAAACCCTTCGGCCCTTCCAGCGCATCGGGTGCACCCTGCACGCCGCGCGCGGCGAGCTCAGCGGCGATGAACCCGCCGTGAGCGGCGCGCCCATTCTGCACACGCCATTCGTCGGATCCGCAGCGCACCGGCTCAAGCGTACCTCCTGTCGTGGAAGCCGCAATCGCGACCGCGCACGTAGCCTTCAGCGAATCGAGACCAAGCGCCGCGGCACCGGCCCCGGCCGCGGCTATAGTGCCGAATGTTGGACTTGTGCGCACGCCTCGCACGATCAGACCGCGCGCAACGCTCTCGCCGGCGCCGAGCCATTTCAGCGTGGCATATCCGGCCGTGAGCGCATTGAGGACGACCCGCAACGGCGCGTCGCGCGCCTCGCCCAAGCACACGACGACCGGCGAGATCAACGATCCGGGATGGGTCCATGAATCGTGATCGGTATCGTCCTGGAACTGCGCATGGACGGCAATGCCATTGGCAAGCACCGCTTCGGACAGTGGTACGTGTTTGCCGCTGGCCCAGATCCGCGCACTTCGCGAGCTAGGTGCGACATCCGTCGTCATCGCCCGCGCCGCCGTGGCCGTTGGTTCGTCCCGTGACGCCAAAGCAAGTCCAAGTGAATCGAGCAGGCAGATCGCCGCCTTCACCGCGATCTCGGCCGCGAGTTCTGCTTCAGCCGCCGACGCGACAAAGGCGCCAAGACGCGTTGTTGCATTGATTTGAGCCATTACAGATACTCCTCGGCCAACGCGACATCGCGTATTTCGGCCACCGAGCCACTTCGCCTGATCTCGCCGCCGCGCATCACATAGCCGCGGGTGGCAAGCTTGAGCGCCGGCCGGGCCATTTGCTCGGTCATGAGGATCGTGGTGCCACGCGCCTGCATGTGGCGGATCGCCTCGCTGATCCGCGCGATCCACACCGGCGCAAGCCCGAGGAAAGGCTCATCCAGCAGCAGCAGCTTGGGAAACGAACTCATGGCCCGGGCCAGAGCCACGATCTGCTGCTGGCCGCCAGACAACTGTCCCGCCGGCTGGCCCGCACGCTCCTGCAGCATCGGAAAGAGGCCGCGAAGCCAGTCCCAGGCCTCGCGTTGTGCGGCCCGGCCTCGCCCGCAGGCGCCGCTCAGAACGTTGTCGGCGACCGACATGGTCGGAAATACCCGGCGGCCTTCCGGCGAATAACCCATGCCGGCCCGCGCCCTGCCGTCGCATGCGAGCGCGCTGATGTCCCGGCCTGCGAAACGCACCGTGCCGCGCGCAGCGCCAGCAAGACCGATAACGGCATTGATCAGGCTTGATTTGCCAGCCCCGTTGGCACCGACCAACAGAACGGTCTCGCCCTCGGTAACTTCAATCGAGACGCCTCGCAGAGCCGTGATGCCGCCATAGCGGACTTCGAGATTTTGCACCGCGAGCATCATGCCTCTGCCTCGTCCATCGTCCCGAGATAGGCGTCGATGACGTCCTTGCGCGACAGCACGTCTGCTGGCGTGCCTTCGGCGAGCACGCGGCCGGAATCCAGCACCAGGATCTTCGGGCAGAGCCTGCGCACGAGCTCCATGTCGTGCTCGACGATCAGAACGCCGCATCCCAATTCCGTCACGGCGTGGCGAACGAAGGCGTCGATACGCAGGCGCTCGCGCCGTTCAAGGCCGGCGGCCGGTTCATCCAGCAGCAGCACTTTCGGCCGCACCGCGCAGGCAAGCACGAGGCCGAGCATCTTCTGCAAACCGTAAGGCAGCTTGTCGCTTTGTTCGTCGAGGTGCGCGACAAGCTCGAATTCATCGATCAGCGGCGTGATGGCCTGCCACGCGTCCTCTCCGCCATTGCTGAAACGCACCGCGCACGAGATATTCTCGCGCACCGTGGCCGCGCGGAACGTATTGGTCTGCTGAAAGCTGCGCACGATCCCCGCGCGGCTCACGGCATGGAGCGGCTTTCCCGTCATGTCGCGGCCGCCGAGCAGGACGCGGCCACTGGTTGGCGGAAGCATGCCGCAGATCACGTTGATCAAGGTGGTCTTGCCGGCACCGTTGGGGCCGATCACGCCGAGCACCTCGCCGGGCGAGATCGAGAAGCTCACGTCGTTGAAGACGTGCAGTCCGCCGAAACGCTTGCAGATGCCGGTGACCTCGAGACGCATCGATGAGTTCGCGACGCCAACGACAGATTCGCGTCGGTCGAGCCGCGGTCCCATGACACCAAGGACATCGCCCGGGGGCATTACAAACGCTTCGCCGAAACTGCTCTCGGTTCGTGCCGCTTCTCTGGGAAGCGGCTCTCTGCTCCTCGTCATGGCTGCGACTCCGTGGCGGCCGGGGCCCCCAGGGCGCCGGAGCCAGGGTTGATGGTGGATCGGCGGAGAACGCGCGAACTTAAGAACAGGAGAAACCGAGACACGGTGCCAACGATGCCCTCTCGCGCCGCCAGCACCACGACCACGATGAGGAATCCGAACAGGAGCTGGGAAAATTCACCGCGCAGCGCAAAGATTTCTCCTGCCCAGATCAGCAAGGCCCCGCCGACGAGCGGCCCGAGCATGGTGCTCTTCCCACCGATGATCGTGTAGGCGATGTAGTTCACCGATGAGAGTGGACTGAACGAGGTCGGATGCGCGGTGAGCAGCATGTTGACCAACGCAAAGCCAGCGAGCCCGGAGACACCGCCCGCGATCGCAAAGCCGAATGCCTTGTAGTGCCAGACCACGAGCCCGAGAGATTGCGCCAGCAACTCGTTCTCTTCGATCGCCGCAAAATGCTGACGCAAGCGGCGAGTGACTGCGGCCGTGATCAGCGCACCGGCGATCGCCAGGCCGGTCGTGACCAATAGCACCGCACGATTATCGCCGAGCTCGATCCCGAAGAAGGTCACGGCGGGCATGCCGACCAGACCGTTGGCGCCTCCAGTCCAGCCCGGCATCTCGAACAGCACGAGCTGTGTGATCTCGGTGAGGACGAAGGTGACCAGCACGAAGTAGACGCCGGTGAGACGGAGCACCAACGCGCCCAGCGGCAATGCAAACAGCGCCGGCACCGCGAAACTGGCTGTGCCGAGCAGCAGAACATCCGTCACGCCATGGCGGAGACCGAGGATTGCCGCGGTATAGCCTCCGATCGCCATGAACGTGGGCACTGCAAAGGTCATCAGGTTCATGCGCAGCATGATGTAGACGCTCAACGCAGCGGTGACCCCAATCAGGATCTGATTGGCCAGCGAGTAGACTGCGGGGTTCTGGCTGACCCAGGGGATGACGAAGGCAGCGGCGATGACGACAACGCTTGCCGTCTCGGCGATGGAGCCCCTGTGCGCGGCGCCAAGATCAATGCTTGCCATGGCTCACGCTCCACGTACTCGATGGCCGAACAGGCCGGACGGCCTGACCACCAACATGATGAGGACGAGCACGAACAATGCGAGAGCGCCTTTCGATCCTCCGAGATAGACCGCCGAGAACGCTTCCACCATGCCGACGAGAAAGGCCGCAACGGTTGCACCGCCAATGCTTCCGAGACCACCAAGAATGACAATGAGGAACGATGTCGCCAGCACGGGATCGCCGACATGCGGTGCAAGCGAGAGGATAGGCGTGACCAGCGCGCCAGTGAGACCCGCAAGCCCGGTGGCCAGCGCAAACGCTGTCGGAAACAGAAGCTTTGGACGCAGTCCCTGCGCCGTGGCGACGGCACGGTCGTCAGCGAGCGCACGCAAGGCGCGGCCGAAGTCGGTGTAGTAAATCAGGGCATAGATCGACAGGATACCCACCAGGCAGACGGCAAGGACCACGAGATTCTCGATCGGAACGTAGAAGCCGTGCCCGCGCAGGACGCCCGTCAGAGGAAAGCTGAATGCAGGCGACTGCGGTCCAAACATCACCAGAAGGCCGCTCGACATCATCAAATAGAGACCGAGCGTCAGCATCAGTGTCGCCAAGTGATCGTCGATCACGTGATCGAGGATGAAACGCTCGAAGAGATAACCCAGCGCCGTCGTGCCGAGTGCGGCTGCGATCACTGCCAGCGCATAGGGCAGACCGAGATAGGTGACCGCCGAATAAGCGAGATAGCCTCCGAGCACATAGAATCCGCCATGGGCGAAATTGACCACGCCGAGAATGCCGAAGATCAGGGTGAAGCCGAGGGCGAGCAGCGCATACTGCGCGCCCAGGCTGATGCCGATGAGGCCGGTGGCGACGATGCCTTCCACAGGAACTCCGCTACTTGCCCGTGGCCGCTTCGACCGGAACGATCGGCTGCAATTTTCCGTCAGTGACCAATCCCACGCCGAAGGGGAACGATAGCTCCTGGTTGATGCCGAAGAATTCCTTGCCGATCCAATGTCCTGAACCGACATTTGGATCGTCCACGGGCAATGCACGGAGAGCCTGAGCCACCTTTTCGGTGTCGGTGATCGTGCCCGCTTTCGCGATCGCCTTTAAGACCATGCGAGTGCCGGACACCCACTGGAAAAACAAATTGTTCTCAGGCCGCTCGGTGCCGAACAGCTTCTTGTATTCGTCGGCGATCAGTTGGACCTTCTCGTCGACCAGAACCGGCTCGTACCAATAGAAGTCCTTCAGCACGGCGTCGCCGCCGGCAACCCGCGAGATCTCGCCATAGCCTGGGCCACCGAGGCGCCCGATCGGTCCTTCGAACCCGGCTTGGCGCAATTGCTTGACCATGATGCCGGCGTCGCCGGGCGGTGAGGACGCGAGATCCACGGCCTCCGGTTTTGCGTTCATGATGCGCGTCACGATCGGCGCAAAATTGGTGGTGCCGCGCTGGTAGTACTCCTCAGTCGCAGCGATACCGTTCTTCTTGTAGGCGTCCGCATCGACGCTTGCGATATCCGTGCCTCCCTGGTCGTTCGGAGCAACGAGGACAACGCTGTTGATGCCGAATTTCTGCTTGGCGATCTTGATGATCGGATCGGCCCATCCCGACGGACCAGGGCCGACATGGAACACCAACGGCCATTGCGGACCCAGCGCATCCTTGGCGTAACCATTGCCCATCACCAGCATCGAATTGCGTTTGGCGATGGGCTTCAGCCCGGTGAGTTCGGGTGAACCGATGGGACCGATGATGAATTTCACGCCCTGCCCCGCGAGCGTATTTGCTGCCGCGGCGGCGCCCTCTGCGGTGTATTTGCTATCGATCGCAACGACACTGACTTGACAGGGCGCGCCGTCGATCTTGACCAGGCCGTCGCGATTGGCCTCCGCAGCCGCGAACTCCGCCGCGCCCTTGAGGGCGAGCCCCCACTGCGCAGCCGGCCCGGAAAGCACACCGACGACGCCGAGTTTGAGCTCCGGTCCGGCGGCGAGCGCGGACGGCCCGGACACGACACTCGAAGCGCTGATTGCGGCGCCGGCCAACAGCAAGTCACGACGCGTTATCTTCATTTCCACCCTCCCGCTATGGATCGTTTCATTTATTTTGCTTGTTTTTCTGCCAGCGCGCGTTGCGAGGCGCGCGACACTTTTAGCTTCGCGCAGTCGCGTCACCCCACCAGAGGATGGACGCAACATTCAAGCAACATATTGATGTCGCTTGTAATTGTTCCAGCCTGGCCGCTTGAGCGAAGTCTGCACTCAGCCCGAGCGTCCGCGTCCCCTTTCCCTCTGATTGTTCTTTCAGCACTTGGTTAGAGACTATGTGCCGTTATGGACGGCCTGTCAATGAAACGATTTAACAAAACCATGAGGGTTGGCTCACCGGTGGCATAACGTCGATCATTGGCCGCGCGTATCTTTCGAGCGTCGCGATGTTTATTGCGGTCGCCTAAGCCGCCTTGCACCTAGAGGCGCCCAACGCCTCTAACACGTCCAAGCAACTTCGTTGCTGCGGGGCGGATCTGCCCCAACCCGCGTGCAGGTCAGCGCAGCGCAACTGCAGGCAAATGCCAGCGCGCAGCGAAGCTCGTTCGCGTTGGTGTCCCTCAGTCCGCTCCTGCCGAGTCTGCCCTGCTTATGCAGCGCAAACAGCAGCGCGGCTTGACAGCTGTCGCCTGCGCCGATCGTGTCCACGACGGTGATCGCGGGTGACCCGACTTCGATGGCACCGGCCGCCGAATGCCAGGCCTGGGCTCCCTTCGTTCCGCGCGTAACGACAAACAGGCTGCCGCCTCCAGCCAGGAACTCTTCCGCCTTCGCCGCGTAAGCCTCTTTCCCGTAGAGATAGTCGAAGTCAACGTCCGACATGCGAACGATGTCCGCGCTGTCGACAAACTCGTCCATGCGCGCGAGATAGGCTGTCTTGTCCTTGACCAGATTGGGCCTGCAGTTCGGGTCGAACGAAATCGTCGCCGATGATTTGGCATCGGAGATCATCGCGGCGGTTTCCGCGGCTCCCCTCTCGTTGACCAGCGTCGTTGAGCCGATGTGGACGGCCTCGATCGTCTCGAACGGAATTTTGCCGTGCGAATAGGTCCATTCCCGGGTGGCCGTCTCCGCGTCATAAAACGCATATTGCGACTCGCCTGCGACCATTCGGACGAAAGCAAGCGTGGTCTGGCGATCGCTGCGGGTGGCATAGCGAAGGTCGACGGCGGATGCGGCGGCGTGGTCGGCGATCATGCGGCCGAACAGATCGGTCGAGATGCCACCGACAAAGCCGGTCGGCGCACCAAGCCGCGCCAGTCCGACCGCGACGTTGAGGCAAGACCCGCCGACCGCCGGTCGTACCGCTTCGTGACCGTCTGCGGTCGTAACCGGCACAAAATCGATCAGCGCATCGCCACAGCTCAGCAGCATCGTTCGCGACCTTTCGAGATGATCTCAAAACCGCGCATCGCCTCACGGCTTCCGCGATCAAGCCCTCGCAGCAACCTGTACACGTCCCGCTTTCGGCGGTGGAATTCTTCCATGCCCGGCGCGGCCGGCTCGGTCAGGCGACCGAGCGCCGACATCGCGGCCATGGTCTCGCCGAGCGAGGCATAGGCGCCGGCTGCGACGGCGCCGAGCATGGCCGCGCCGAGCAGGACCGGCTCCGCCGTTTGCGGCAGTGCCACCGTGAGGCCGGTCGTATCGGCCATGATCTGCCGCACCAGCGGGCTCCTTCCTGCGCCGCCGCCCATGACGATCAGCTTGCTGTTGACCCCCTGCGCCTTGAAGGCATCGATGACGTCGGCGAGGCCATAGGCGAGCCCGCACAATCCCGCCACGAACAGACGCTCCATCGCGCAGATATCCGTATCGAGATCGAGGCCGGCAATGACGGCGCGCGTATCGGGATCGGCATAAGGCGAGCGGTTGCCGAGGAATTCCGGCAGCACATGAAGGTCGCGCGCCAGCAGCGCCGCCCTGCTCGCCTGCCCAGCACGGGCCGTGATCCGCTCCTCGAGGATCTGGATGATCTCCACGCCGTTCCGCCTTGCCGCGTCGCTTGCCTCGGCGTAGGCGGGATGGGAGCGGATCAAATAATCGATCGCAGCACCCGCCGCCGATTGTCCGCCTTCGTTGAGCCAGAAGCCGGGCACCATGCCCGAGTAATACGGTCCCCACACGCCGGGGACAAAACAGGGATCGACCGTTGTCGCCATGATACAGGCGGAGGTCCCCATGATGTAGGCGAGGCGATCGCAGACATCGACTTCAGCACCCGATGCGTCCCGGCCGCCGATCGCGCCGAGCCCGCCGGCGTGCGCATCGATCAGCGAGGCGCCGACCGGCGTCCCCGGTCTCAGCCCGAAATCCCGTGCCGCCTGTTCCGTCAGGCCCAACCCCAGCGGCGTTCCAGGAGCGACGATCTCGGTGCCGATCCTGCGATATTCGTCCTCGACAAATTCCTGCAAGCCCACGCGCTGAAAATATGGCTCGCTCCAACGCCCTTCATGCGCGAGGTAGTTCCACTTGCAGGTCACCGTGCAGGTCGAGCGCGCGAACGACCCCGTCGCGCGCCACGAGAGGAAGTCGGCCAGGTCGAAGAAATGCCCGGCGCGATCAAAACTGTCGCGCAGGTGCCGCTTCAGCCAGAGCAGCTTCGGCATCTCCATCTCGGGCGAGATGGAGCCGCCAACATAGCGCAGCACCTCATCCTGCGTATCGTTGATCAGCCGCGCTTCCTCGATCGCGCGATGATCCATCCAGACGATGACATTGCGCTGCTTGTCGCCGGACGCACTCACCGTCAGCGGTCCGCCATGCCGATCGAGCACGACCAGCGAGCAGGTCGCGTCGAACCCGATGCCCTTCACGAGCTCCGGCGATATCGCAGCTTCCGCCATCGCGCTGCGGACGGCCGAGACGCTGGCCGCCCAGATATCTGACGACGACTGCTCGACAATGTCGCCTGCCTCGTGCCAGACCGCGATCGGCTGTTTTGCAGTTCCGAGCAGGGCTCCGTTGTCGTCGAAGATGCCCGCACGCGTGCTGGAGGTTCCGACGTCGATGCCGATGAAGGCTTGCCGCATGTTCGCTCCCGTCAGTTTTGACGCAAGCTTACCAGCAAGTATAGCCACCATCGACAAGAACGATGCTTCCCGTCATCAGGCTGGCCGCTTCCGATGCCAGGAACAGGACCACCGAGGCAATCTCCTCCACCTGCCCCATCCGCGCCATCGGGGTGCCGCCGATCCAGGCGTCGTACATGCGGGGGTTGTCCTTCACGAACGCGTTCAGGGGCGTCTCGATGTAGGTCGGCGCCACCGCGTTGACGCGCACGCCGCGCGCGCCCCATTCGGCTGCGAGCGATTTGGTCAGATGGTGCACCGCAGCCTTGGAGGCGTTGTAGTAGCACTGCTCCTGCGGCTTATTGACGATGAAACCGGACATCGAGCCGATATTGACGATATTGCCCGTCCGCGCCTGAAGCATGTGCTTGCCGAAGGCGCGGCAGCACCAGAAGGTGCCGTTGAGATTGACGTCGATGACATTCAGCCAGTGCTCGTCGGTCACGGTTTCGGCCGGCGTCTCGCTGCGCGCGATGCCGGCATTGTTGACGAGGACATCGACCCGGCCGTAGCGAGCGACGAGTTCGTCGGCAATCTCGGTAACGCGCCGTGAATCCGTCACGTCCACGACCGCGACCTCGGCCTGATAGCCCTTCCCGCTCAGATAGGCACCCGCTTCGCCGGCTACCGCCGCATCGCGATCGGCAATCACAACCCTCGCGCCGGCCTCGGCCAGCGCCTCGGCACAGGCGAGGCCGATCCCCTGCCCGCCCCCGGTTACGACTGCGGTCTTGCCGGGTAGTTTGAATTTTTCCAGATACATCTTGGTCTTCCTGTTAAGCCCGCAGCGATTTGCCGCGTTCATCGAACCGATGCAGGCGGCCGGGATCCGGCGACAGCAGGACACGGTCGCCGGCGCTCAAATCGAGCTCGCCGACGTGGCGCGCGGTGAGTGTTCCGATTGCGCCAGCGTCGACATAGAGAAAGGTGTCGCTGCCGAGATGCTCGGCGACCAGGATGCTTCCCGGCCATCCCTCGCCGTCGCGTGCGATTTTCAGATGCTCGGGGCGAACGCCAATGGTGGCCGCGCCATGGCGGCCTGCGACCTCGCCGGAGATGAAGTTCATTTTCGGCGAGCCGATGAAGCCGGCGACGAACAGATTGGCCGGCTTTTCGTAGAGTTCGAGCGGCGTCCCGTATTGCTCGATCTTGCCGCCATTGAGCACCACAATCTTGTCCGCCATTGTCATCGCCTCCACCTGGTCGTGCGTGACATAGATGGCCGTCGTGCCAAGCTGCTTCTGCAGCCGCGTGACCTCCAGGCGCATCTGCACGCGCAGCGCGGCGTCGAGGTTGGACAGCGGTTCGTCGAACAGAAACGCCTTCGGCTCACGGACGATAGCGCGCCCGATCGCGACGCGCTGGCGCTGGCCGCCCGACAATTCGCGCGGCTTTCTATCGAGATACGGCGTCAGATTAAGGGTCGCTGCCGCGGCCTCCACCTTCCGGTTGATCTCGACTTTCGGCAGACCCGCCATCTTCAGGCCGAAGGCGATGTTGCCGCGCACGCTCATATGCGGATAGAGCGCATAGGATTGGAAAACCATCGACAAGCCGCGCTTGGCAGGCGGAACGTCAACGACGTTTTTGCCGTCGATCAGGATATTGCCGCCGCTGACGTCCTCGAGCCCGGCGATCAGGCGGAGAAGAGTGGTCTTGCCGCAGCCGGAGGGGCCGACGAAAACGACAAAGGAACCATCCGAGATATCCAGATCGGCGCCCTTGATGATGTGAACGGGCCCGAACGATTTCTGGACATTCTGAAGCGTGATCTGACCCATGGCTCCAGCCTTTCCGTTTTACTTGACCGCGCCAAAAGTCAGGCCGCGGACGAGCTGGCGCTGGCTGAACCAGCCGAGCACCAGGATCGGCGCGATCGCGAGCGTGGAAGCGGCCGAGAGCTTGGCCCAGAACAGCCCCTCGGGACTCGAATAGGACGCGATGAACACGGTCAGCGGCGCGGCCTGCAGCGTCGAGAGGTTCAACGTCCAGAACGCCTCGTTCCAGGCGAGGATTAAATTCAAGAGCAACGTTGATGCGAGCCCCGGTACGGCCATCGGCGTCAGCACATAGACGAGTTCGCGGCTGATCGTTGCTCCGTCCATGCGTGCGGCTTCGAGGATGTCCTTTGGGATTTCCTTGAAATAGGTAAACAACATCCAGATCACGATCGGCAGATTGCCGAGGCAGAGGATGAAGACGAGACCAGTCAAAGTATCGAGCAAGCCGAAATCGCGGTAGATCAGGTAGATCGGCACCAGCACGCCGACCGGCGGCATCATCTTTGTCGATAGCATCCAGAGCAGCACATCCTTGGTGCGTTTGGTCGGCGAGAACGCCATCGACCACGCGGCGGGAATCGCAATCAGCAGCGCGATCAGCGTCGAGCCGCCTGCCACAATGATGGAGTTGAGCGCATGATGGACATAGTCGCTGCGCTCCTGCACGGCGGCATAATTTTCCGTGGTCCAGTGAAAGAACAGGAATTTTGGCGGTATGGCGAAGGCATCGAGTTCGGTCTTGAAGCTCGCCAACACCATCCACAGGATCGGGAAGAAGATCAGGAAGCCGACCAGCCACGCCGCAAGGGTCGAGACCGCCACATGCCTGCTTGTTGCCATCCGCGCCATGCGTCAGGCCTCCAAATTCCGGCCGACGATCCTGACCAGGAAGAAAGCCACGATGTTGGCGATTACCACTGCCACCAACCCGCCCGCGGAGGCACCGCCGACATCATACTGGATCAGCGCCTGCGAATAGATCAGGAAGGCGATGTTGGTGGTCTGCAATCCCGGCCCTCCGCCGGTGGTGACGAAGATCTCGGCGAACACGGTCAGAAGGAAAATCGTCTCGATCAGGATCACGACAGTGATCGGTCGGGCCAGATGCGGCAGCGTGATGTAGATGAAGGTCGACAGCGCGCCGGCACCGTCCATCTCAGCCGCCTCCTTCTGCTCCTCATCGAGAGATTGCAGCGCCGTCAGAAGGATCAGCGTTGCAAACGGCAGCCATTGCCAGGAGACGATCAGGATGATTGCGAATAGCGGCACGTCGTTGAACCAGTCGATCGGTGGCGCGCCGAACAGCTTTGCGATCCAGGCGAACAGGCCAGAAACCGGATGCATCAGAAGGTTCTTCCAGATCAGCGCGCTGACCGTCGGCATCACGAAGAATGGCGCGATCACCATCAGCCGCACGATGTTGCGGCCGATGACCGGCTGGTCGAGCAACAGCGCGAGCGGAATTCCAAGCAGGATGGTCAGTCCAAGCACGGACCCAACCAGAACCAGTGTGTTCTGCAGCGAAGCGAGGAAAGCCGGATCGGTCAGGAAATAGCGAAAATTCTCAAAGCCGACGAACTGCGCGGATTCGGAGTCGAGCAGATTGTAACGCAGCAGTGAGAAATAGATCGTCAGCGCCAAGGGGACGATCATCCAGATGAACAGCAGCGCGACCGCTGGCGTCAGCAGCATCCGTGCGAGCAGTTGCGTTTGTCGGGTCCCGGTTCCCGTTTCCGTCGACTGCAAAGCAGGTGCAGCCATCCGGTGCAAGCTGCCGGATGGCTGCGAGGGGCTTAGCTCGGGAGTCTGAGCCAAGGGAGCCACCTATTTGATGTAGCCGGCGCGCTTCATTTCCCGCTCCGTCGACGCCTGCGCCGCCGACAACGCCGCGTCCACGCTGGTCGAGCCCGACAGCGCCGCGGAGAACTGCTGGCCGACCGAGGTGCCGATACCCTGGAATTCCGGGATCGCCGCATACTGCACGCCAACGTAAGGCACCGGTTGCACCGTCGGCTTGTTCGGATCGGCGGCATCGATCGACGCCAGCGTCAATTTGGCGAACGGCGCGACTTTCAGGTAGTCAGGGTTCTGGTACAGCGACGTTCGCGTACCCGGCGGCACGTTGGCCCACCCCTCCTTCGACGCAACCAGTTTTGCGTAGTCCTTGCCGGTCGCCCAGGCGATGAACTTTTCTGCGGCCTCGACCTTCTTGGAGCCGGCGGGAATCGCGAGGTTCCAGGCCCACAGCCAGTTCGCGTTCTTGCCAAGCCCGGCGTTCGGCGCGAGCGCAAAACCGACCTTGTCGGCGACCGTGGAGTCCTTTGGATTGGTCACAAACGACGCCGCAACCGTTGCATCGATCCACATCGCGCATTTGCCGGCATTGAACAGCGCCAGGTTTTCGTTGAAGCCGTTCGAACTGGCGCCGGGAGGCCCCGCCTCCTTCATCAGATCGACATAGGTTGCCAGTGTCTTCTTCCATTCGGGCTTGTCGAACTGCGGCACCCACTTCTCGTCGAACCAGCGTGCACCGTAGGAATTGGCCATGGCGGTGAGAAACGCCATGTTCTCACCCCAGCCGGCCTTGCCACGCAGGCAGATGCCGTAAACGCCGGCCTCCTTATCGGTCAGCTTCTTGGCCGCACTGATCACGAAATCCCAGCTCGGATTTTCCGGCATGGTAAGCCCGGCCTTCTGGAACAGGTCGGTGCGATACATGGTCATCGAGCTTTCGCCATAGAACGGCGCCGCATAAAGCTTGCCGGAGACGGACACCGCGTCCTTGATCCTCGGCAAGAGATCGGCGACGTCGTAGTCGGCGCCGAGCTTGTCGAGCGGCACCAGCCAGTTCTTCTTGGCCCAGATCGGCACCTCATAGGTGCCGATGGTCAGGACGTCGAACTGGCCGCCCTTGGTCGCGATATCGGTGGTGACGCGCTGGCGCAGCACGTTCTCCTCGAGCGTCACCCATTTGACCGTGATGTCCGGATTTTTGCTGGTGAAGTCGCTCGTCAATCCCTGCATGCGGATCATGTCGCCGTTGTTGACGGTGGCAATCGTCAGGGCGGTCTGGGCGAGTGAGGGAGTTGAGAGCAAGAGCGCAGCCGCGCCCAGAAGGGCGCCATGGACGTTTTTCACGGTAACCTCCCATCATCGCGTTTGAGCATATGCCCACGCGTTGGGCGTATGTTCACATCAACGTTTCAGCTTGTCAAGCTGACGCACGCGATCCGGCTGCCCGCAGCGCCGGAGAGAAAATCCGCCTTGTTCAGGAAGGCACGACGATCGTGCCGGCGCTATCGATCGAGGATAGCCCGGGCCGTTGCTTCGTCGGTGATGAGACCGTTGACGAGGCGCCCGATCAGCGCGGCGCTAATCGCCGGAACCTTGGCCTGCCCGATCGCCGCGGCGATCGTAGTGGTCCGCGCCGGCACTTGCGGGGGGATACTGGTCAACCGCTTGTTCGTGCCCCCCTTGATGAGCCGGCCCTTGGCGTCATAGGCCCAACCCGTGACTTCGCCGATGGCGCCAAGCCGCATCATCTCGAACAGCTCTTCGCGGCTGACGAAGCCGTCAACATGCACCTGGGCCTTCTGGTCCATCTGACCGATGCCGATGAGACGCAGGTCGGCTCTCGCGGCAATCGCCTGGATCTTGGCGATTGGCTCGATCCGGTTCATGCGGTTGCGCTCGTCTTCCGTCGACATCAGGAATGGCAGTGGCATCGGATAGTGGCGGGCACCGGTGCGATCGGCAAGGCGTCCCACCGTATCGAAGAAGCTCGCCGAGCCGTCGGCCGAGATGTTTCCGACCAGCGAGACGATCTGGTGATTCGGCCGCTCGATCGGCGTGACTCGCTCCACTGCAGCGCGCACCGCGCGCCCGGTGCCCAATGCGACAATGACCGGGGTTTCCAGGCGCAGGGTTGAGTCCAGCAGGTTGGCGCAACGTTCCGCGATGCCGGCGGTGGAATGCGGCGATGCCGGGTCCGACGGCACCACCTCGCAATGAACGAGATCAAAGCGATCCTTAAGCTTCGACGCCAGTTCCATGCATGCGGCAATAGGATGTTCGAGGCGGAAGGTGATCAGGCGTTCTGCGAGGCAAAGCGATACCAGACGCTGCGCGGACGCGCGCGAGACCTGCAGCATCTTGGCGATCTCATCCTGCGTATGGCCGGCGATGAAATAGAGCCAGCCGGCGCGCGCGGCGTCGTCAAGACGGGATTTCTCGTTCTCCTGTGCTGCCATGAAAGCCCGCTATCTTTCGTCCCAGAAGTCCGCCATCCGGTCAAAGACACGATCCGCGCCGGCATCGCGCAGCTTGCTATGCCGATCGCCAGACTGGTAGTGACTGCCACCGATAAAGCCCCATACGGTCATGCCGGCGGCCTTTGCTGCGGTCACGCCGCTGACACTGTCTTCGATGACAAGCGTGCGCTGCGGCGCGGCGCGCATCTGCGCAGCCGCATAGAGAAAAAGGTCGGGGGCCGGCTTGCCGCGCGCCACCATCTGCGCCGTGTACACCCTGGCGCCGAAATGCGATCCAAGACCGGTCAATGCCAGCGAAAGCGATACCCGGTCGAGATCGCTGGACGAGGCAACACAAAACGGCATTTTCAGGCTGGAGATCAATGAGCCCACTCCAAGGACAGGCCGCAGCGAATGCCTGAACCGTTGCAGCACCCGCGCCTTCAACGCGACCAGAAAGTTCTCGGGGACGAGGCGTTGGTCCCCCTGGTAGTGCTGCAAGATCGCCGTCGTGCTGCGGCCAAGAAACAATTCGAGCGCATCGTCCCTGCTGAGCTCGATGCCGAACTCGCCAAGGACCTCTGACAGGCACTGACAGCTCAATATCTCGCTGTCCACGAGGACGCCGTCGCAGTCGAAGATGACCAGATCAGGCTGTAGGGGTTCCATCCCACAATAGGATCATATGCTCATCAGTTGAGCAATAGCCCAACGATCCATCTGAGGCGGCACAGCAATGTGTCCGCTCCGGGATAGAGTTCAAGCAGCCGAATCCTTTTCGCAAACCCTGCTCGACTTGCCCTGTTACCCCAAAGCGCACGTGACTCGCTTACCGCGCCGCTGACTGTGAAGCACAAGACTTGCGGCCAGGAGCCCGGCGGCCGCCAGATCGGCGGGCGCAACTACGCGCGGCAGACCGCAAGCAGGACGTCCCGAGGCCGAGCTCTAGAATCCGAATAGTTTTGCCGGATTGTGAACAAGGATCTTTTCCAAGGTCGTCTCGTCAGGCGCATACTTGTACATGAGTTCGAGCAGATCGGCGTCGTTGGGCGGCTGCACGACCGAAACCGGATGCGGCCAGTCGGTGGCCCAGATGCAGCGGTTCGGCGCCGCTTCGATATAGGTGCGCGCGATGGGGATGACATCTTCCCAGGGCGGACCGGCCTTCGAGGTCTTTTCCCCGAGCGACAGCATGACCCAGAAATTGCCCTTCGACAGCAGCTCAAGCATCTTCTGCAGATTCGGATCGTTCTTGCCGCGGGTCGGGTCGGGACGCGCCATGTGATCGATCAGCACCGGCACGTCGAGGGATTGGTACTTCTCGACGCTGGAGATGATGCCGTCCTTCTCCGGCTGGATCTTGACGTACCAGCCGAGCTCGCGGATGCGCGCGATCGCCCGCGCAAAATCCTTGTCCGACAGCACGGCCCCTAGTTCCTGCCGGAAACTGAAGCGCGCGCCGCGGACCCCTGCCTCATGCAGCTTGGCGAGGTAGGCATCATCGGCTTCGGCAAACACCAGCGCGTTGGCGCAGCCGCGATAGTTCGGGCCCATTGCCGCGAGACCGTCGAGCACGACTGTGTGGTCCGCGCCATAGGTCGTGGTCTGCACGATCACGCCGCGCTCGATCCCGAGCGCCTTGTGCATCCGCAGCGCCGCCTCCCAGGTTGCGGTCGGCATCTGATAGGCAGCGCCCGGACGTACCGGATATTTCTCCAGCGGCCCAAGCACGTGAAACTGGCTGTCGACAGTCTTTGGCGGCGGCAGTTTCGAAGGCCGGCGCGGATTTGGATCGAAGGGCAAGTAGGTCGGCACGGCAAACTCCTTAGTCAATCACGGCGGTGAAATCGCACTGCACCAGCGCGCCGCCTTCCATGTCCATCGGCAGCGCATGACGCGCCGGGCGTGAGTGTTCGTCGGGAAACATCTTCAGCCACTCGGCATTGACAGGCCCGCGCTGCGAACGGTCCTTGAGCCAGACCGTCATCTTGATGATGTCGTCGGTGCTGCCACCGGCAGCCTCGACGGTCGCCTTCATATGCGCGAACATGTTGGCGCATTGCGCTTCCAGGCTCTCCGGCATCGCTCCGGTCGCGGGATCGCGGCCGAGGATGACGCCGGACATCACGAGATTGCCGATGCGAGAGGCGTTCGGGATCGGATTGGCGTGTTTGAATCCGCCGATGTGGATGCTTCTGCGCCGTGCTTGGCCGGTCATCGCTTTCCCTCTGCTGGTCTGGTTCAGGTAAATTGACAGGACACCGAGCCGAACGGTCCGTAGTCGGCGTGGAAGGTATCGCCGCGGCGGATATCGACCGGTCGCGTAAACGATCCGGCGAGCACGACCTCACCTGCGGCCAGTTGCTCGTCATGCGGCGCCAGGCGATTGGCGAGCCAGGCGACGCCGTTGGCCGGATGGTTGAGCACGCCGGCGGCAAGCCCGGTCTCCTCGACCTGTCCATTGCGGAACAGCAGCGCGCCGATCCAGCGTAGATCCGCCTCGAGCGGCCGGAACGGACGGCCGCCGAGCACGAGAGCGGCATTGGCGGCATTGTCCGAAATCGTGTCCATGACCTTACGGGTCTGGCCGGTCTCGGGATCGACGCGATGCATGCGGGTCTCGAGGATTTCGAGCGCGGGCGTCACGTAATCGGTGGCGTTGAGTACGTCGAAGATGGAGCAGTCCGGGCCACGCAGCGGCGCCTTCAGCACGAAGGCAAGCTCGACCTCGATCCGCGGCGCATGGAAGCGATCGAACGGGATCGCGCTCGCATCCGGATAGAACATGTCGGCGAACAGAACGCCATAATCGGGCTCGGCGATGCCGACCGCGTTCTGCATCGCTTTCGAGGTCAGGCCGATCTTGTGGCCCTTGATGACGCGGCCACGATCGAGCTGCAGACGCGTCCAGGCGCGCTGGATCGCATAGGCATCCTCGATCGTGAGATCGGGATGCTCGCGCGTGAACATGGTGATGAGTGTCTTGGTCCGTTCGGCCTCGTCAAGCCGCTCTGCGAGGTGCCGGATGATGGAGGGATCGAGCATGGCGCTATTGCTCCGCAACCACCGCGTTGCGCAGCACGCCGATCCGCGACGACTCCACCTCGACCACATCACCGGGTTTGAGCCAACGCGGCGGATCGAACCGGGCGCCGGCGCCGGTCGGCGTACCGGTCGCGATCATGTCGCCGGGCTTCAGGGTCGCAAATGTGGAGAGATAGGCGATCAGGAAATCGAACGGGAACATCAGCCGCTCGGTACTGTCCTGCTGCCTGACCTCGCCATTGACGCGGGTGATAATGTCGTGCGGTCCTCGCGGATCGCATTCATCCGACGTCACAATCCAGGGGCCGATGCTGCCGGAGCGATCGAAATTCTTGCCCTGCGTGACGTTGAACTTGCCATGATGCAGCCAGTCTCGCACACTGCCCTCGTTGCACAGCGTCATGCCGAAGATATGCGAGAAGGCATCTTCGCGCGCGATGTGCCGACCCTGCTTGCCGATCACGATGACCAGTTCGCCCTCATAGTCGAGCTGGTCGGAGACTTTCGGCTTCTCGATCCCCTGCCCCGATCCGACCACCGACGAGGAATTGCGTACGAACAGGCTCGGATATTTCGGCAGGTCCGAGTTGTCCTTGTATTCGGCGTTGCGGTCCTTGTAGTTCACGCCAATGCACCAGAACTTTTCCGGCGCCAATACTGGCGGCAGCAGCGTCAATTCGTCCAGCGCATGATCGGGACGCTGGCCGGCCGAAGCCTGCCGGGCCGACGAAAGGCCATCGCGTGCGATCAGCGTCTTCAGATCGGGAAATTCTGCGCCGATCCGTACCGTCAGATCGACGACCCCATTGTCATCAGCCACACCATAATGTGGCTGGCCATTCACGAGATAGCTCAATAGTCGCATCGCATGCTTCCTTCGGCGAGAGTTTCACGCAGTCTGGCCGCTACGCTGGGCACCGGCGGCCGCCAGTTCGCGCCCGCGCGTCTCGGGCAAGGACAGGGTCATCGCCAGGAAGATGACGATGGCGGGCACGACGATCATCATGCCGAGCGCAAGCTGGCCACCGAACCAACCGGCCGCCAGCGGAACGACGATCGGCGCAAAGCTGCCGATGCCGCGGCCCGCCATGTAGATGAAGGATACCGCGGTCGAGCGCACTTCGATCGGATAGATTTCCGACAGCCAGGTGCCGACCACGCCGAGCGCCGAGTTGCCGATCACGAAGGCGATGTAAACCCAGAACATCGGGAAGCCAAACAGACTGCCGGCGAACCTGTCATGCGCAAAGACATAGAGGCCGCAGGCCATCGCGCCCCACGCAAGACCCGGCAACAGCGCGCCGAACCGCCGGCCGAAGGCGTCGTTGAGCAGGCCCATGCTGATATACGAGCAGCCGCCGACGACGGAGGCGATCACCGAGATGTTGCGCACGACTTCAGGCGGCGCACCGAGCGACTTCTGCATCAGTGTCGGCATGAAGACGACGATCCCGTAGTAGCAGAACATGTAGGCCATCATCCACGCCAGGCACATCAGCGAGATCGGCAGCAACCGGCCCTGGAACATCAGCAGCATCGTATTGGTGGTCTTGACCTTGCGCTCGACCAAGCCGCTCTTGCGCGCGCGATCGAACTGCAGCCACGCCTTGGATTCCGGCATGAAGAAGCGGATGAAGATCATCAGCAGGATCGGCGAGCCACCGGTCAGGAGCGCAATACGCCATCCCCATTCCACGCTGAACGAGGTGGTGGCCCAGACCCCGATGATCGAGGCGCCGGCGCTCGCGACGACCGCGCTGCCCTGGATGAAGGCGCTGCCGATACCGCGCCGATCCTTGTTCCAGGCCTCATTGAACAGCACCATGCCGGCGCCCCATTCGCCGCCGAGCCCGATGCCGGTGATGAAGCGGAGCAATGCCAGGCTCCAATAGTCCCAGGCGAACGCCGATGCGATCGACCCGGCGGCGAACACGCCGAGCGTGAGCTGCAGTGCCTGCTTGCGGCCAATGCGGTCGCCGAGCCAGCCGAATAGCGCGCCGCCGATCACCGACCCGATCAAGGTCAGGCTCGTCACGCTCGCGACCTGGGTCAGCGAAAAGCCTAACGACGACTGTATCGAGCTCATCAGAAACGGCATGATGAGCACATCGTAGAGATCGAGCGCGAAGCCGAGCATGCAGGAGAAGATGATCGCGGCGCGTTCGCCGGTCGTATAGGTGCCGATTGCGGAAAGCGAGGATTGTTCGGTCATGTCTGTCTTGCTGATCTACGATCTCAATCTGTCGACTTCGGCGCCTGGAACACGGCGCGCAGGGTGACGATCTCTCCGAGCCGGGCATAACGTGGGCCTGCGATACGCGCGATCGGATCAAGCGCCTCGGTTTCCACCTTGCCGTTGTTCACGAGCCCATCCCGGAGATGGAACATCAGGACCTCGCCGACAATCAGCCGGCTGCGAGCCTCGCCGAATTCGAGACATTGGTGAAACCGGCATTCCATGGCGACCGGCGGCGCGGCGAGCCGCGGCACCTTGATGCGTTCGCTCGGCACGGTCTCGAGCTTGAGCAATTCGACTTCGCTCACCTCGGGCGGATGCTCGACCGAACTCTCATGCAATGCCGTCATCAGCGGCGTGTCGGCGATGTGAATGACGTATTCTTCGGTATCGAGAATATTATGCGCGGTGTCCTTGTAGACGCCGGCCTTGCGGCCGATGCTGATGGCGAGCATCGGCGGCTTCTGCGAGACAAAGGTGAAGGCGCTGAAGGGGGCAAGATTGAGCACACCTCTGCGCGACATGCTGCTCACCCAGGCGATCGGCCGCGGCACGACGATGCCGGTCATCAGCCGGTAGATGCGTTCCGCGCCGAGTTCTGAGGGGTCAATCTGCATGCTGCCTCGAAGCTTGACTGGCGTATGCGCGCCGGCCTCAATCGGCCCGGATGTTCGCCTTGCGGACGATGGGAATCCACTTGGCGTCTTCGCGTGTCAAATAGGCCGTGAACTCCGCAGGTGACATGGCGACGGCCTCGGCGCCGAGCTTGTCGAATTTCTCGACGACCGCGGGATCCTTCAGGATCTCCGCCATGGTGTCGTGCAGCTTCGTCACAATCGCGTCCGGCGTACCGGCCGGTGCGAACAGGCCGGTGAAGGTCTGCGCGTCGAAATCCTTGTAGCCGAGTTCGGCGAAGGTCGGCACGTCGGGCATCGAGGCGAGGCGATGCGCGCTGGTGACTGCAAGCACACGGACCGCGCCGCTCTTGACGAAGGGCAGCGCGACGGAAACCTGGTCGAACGCAAACTGCACCTGCCCGCCGATCAAGTCATTGGTCGCCGGCGCGTTGCCACGGTAGTGCACTGTGACCCAGTGCAGGCCGAGCTCCGATTGCGCCAGTTCGCTGAGCAAATGATTGGTCGTCCCCGCCCCCGGGGAGGCCATGGTGAGCTTGCCCGGCTCGCGGCGCGCCAAGTCAAGAAACTCCTTCAACGTCTTTGCTTGAACGGAGGGATGAACCTCGAGCACCAAGGGCGTCATCGAGATGGTCGTGATCGGGAGGAAATCCCGTTTCCAGACATAGGCCTCGCGCTTGTTGATCTCGGGGGCGAACAGCACCGGGCCGTTGGCGCCAATGAACAGCGTGTAGCCATCCTTCGCCGATTTCGCGAACGCCTCGCCCGCGATCAGGCCACCGGCGCCGGACTTGTTCTCGACGATGAAGGCCTGCCCGAGCCGTTGCTGCAGCTTGTCAGCCACGATGCGGGCAGCGCTGTCGACATTGCCGCCGGCGGGATATGGCACGATCAAGCGGACATTGCGCTCCGGCCATGTCTGGGCCGCGACCGGTCCAATGGCCATCACCGCGACGGCTGCGACCGCAACAGCGAGAAACCTCATGTGACATCCTCCCAAAGCCGCGGCGGATGAGGTCTCCACCCTGTTCTTGTTGAGTGTCCGATCGGGATCGTCTAGCCGACGCCTCGATGCGATGCGATGCGATGCGAGATCATTCAGCGAGCGGGCTTTACTTGTCGACGGCTTTGCGCCAATTCTGTCCACATTATGGACGGCAAGCCATGACCACGGAACCGAGGCAAGGTGCCCAGGCGATCCGACGAGCGCTGATGGTGCTGCGCATCCTCGCCGCTGGCAGGGAGAGCGGAGTACCGCTTACCGAAGTGGTGCAGGCGACCGGGCTGACGCGGCCGACGGTGCACCGGATCGTTCACGTGCTGATCGAGGAAGGCATCGTCGAACGGCACGAGAAGACCGGCCGCTATGCGATCGGCGGACAGGTGCCGGAATTGGCGCTGGCGCGCCCCTCGCGTTCACCCCTGCTTGCCGCGGCGGACGATATCCTGGCGCGAACCTCGCAGCGGATCGGCGACACATTGTTCCTGACGGTACGTACCGGCAATGATACGCTATGCGTCGATCGCAGGATCGGCTTCTATCCGATCCAGGTGCTGTCGATCGAAGTCGGTGCCAGACGTCCGCTCGGCGTCAGCAGTGCAGGTGTTGCGATTCTTGCCGCGATGCCGACGCCCGACGCCCGCAAGATCGTGACTGCCAATGAAGTGCGGTTTGCCGGGTATCGCACCAGCGTGGCGACGGTGCTTTCACAAATCGCCTTGGCTAAGCGCAGAGGCTATAATCTGCGCGAGGCCGGTCTGGTGCAGGGAACGAAATCGCTGTCCACCTGGATCAAGACCCCCGATCGCCAGCCGGCCGCGGCGATCACCGTATCAGCCGTTCGCACGAGACTCGGACCGCGCCGAGAGCAAGAGGTCGCCGAGATTTTGCTGGAGGCGGCACTCGCGATCGAGAAGAAGATTGAGTCTCTCCCTTAGAGGAACTTGACCAGACTCATCTGGTAAAGCATCGATGTCGTTTGATAAGACGCCTGCAGTGCAGTCTGCAGTGCCAGGATTTTGGTCGCGACTTCGTCGTCATTGATGCCTTCGATCGAATCCAGCATCGTTTGGGCCATCGCCTTGGTCTGAACCTGCCGATCGGTGGCCGCTTTGATCGAGCCCTGCGCGCCGGCGAAGTCGGCCTGGATATTTTCAATCGTCTGGGTCCCCGGGACCGTTGCCAAACTGTTCGCGACGCGCTGGTTCAGCGCAGTGACCTGGGCATTGGCATAGGGGTCCGTCGCCGACGTGGTTACGGCCGCGAATACTGCCACCGTCTGTAGTTGTGACCGCAATGCCGGTTCGTCGGCTCTGGCGCCATACTGCACCGTGATGGATGTATCGATCTGGGCTACCGCCGATCCGCGCGCCGGTCCGTTCGCCGCAGTATTCTGTTCGCCGTTGTACCAGATCACGGTGTTGTCGGGAGTGCCGGCCACAAGCGTGGTGGCCGACGCAAGCGGCGTCGTCCCGACGCGCAGCGGAGGTTGATCGAAAAAGTTCTCACCGGCTTCCATCGCCGACGCCGCCACCATCGGACCGTTCGCCAGATTCTTCATCGAGGTCCCGAGCGCCGTGTTCAGATTGGCCGCGGTCGCGGTGGTATCGGCACCAATCAGGAAGCTGTTGGCGGCAAGCGGCGTGGTGTTCGATGCCGTCATGACGATATCTTCCTTGGTGCCATCAGGCATGGTGAAGGTGAACTTGACCTGGTCACCCGGCTTCGGATTGGTCGCGCCAAGATCGACCGACATGGACTTCTGCACCGGTGTCGCCGGCGGCGCCGGCGGAACAGTCGCGGGCAGGTCGACGGGCTGGGTGACAGTAGCGCCCGTTATATTTGTAGATACGCCGGTGAGCTTGATCCCGAACGGCTGCGCCTGCTGCGGAGGCGCCGGTGTTGCATCCTCCTCGGTGAGAACAACTGAAGTTGCCGGCGTACCGACGGCACTGCCGACGCGACCGTTCTGATTGACACCGAGATCAGCGATCTTTCGCTCGGCGATGACCTGCTTCAGTCCGGCGACCTGCGCGCCACGACCGTTCATGATCTCATCGGCCGATGCCACAGGGGCGGTATCCGTAGCACGGCCGGAAAACAGATAGCGATCGCCTGACTTCGCGTTGAGCATGTCGACTGAATCGGTGAAGTCGAGCAATGCGGTCTTCTGCCCCGAGGTACGACCCGCATCGTCGAGATCCGAGCTTGCGCTGACGGCGGCGCCCTTCACTTCCGACCCGATCTTCACCAACTGCTGCAGTGAAAGGTTAGTGACACCAATGCGCGTGTTCAGATTGGTCGCAGTATCGGAATAGGCTCCTATCCCTGTGATCTGCGCGCGTAGCGCGATCGCAAGGCTGCGACCACTACCCTGCCCCGCGTAAGTATTGGAGATCTTGCCGGACGCGAGTTGCTGCGTCAGCGTATCAAGCTGACTGCGCAAATCGAGAATGCCCGAGCCGATGTAGGATGTGCGTTGACTAACCCCGGATATCGTCATTGCTGCCTCACAATACCTGCATCAGGGTTTTGTACATGTCGTTGACCGCCGACATCACGCGCGCGTTTGCCGAATAAGCATTCTGTAACGACAAGAGATGCGCCATCTCTTCATCCATGTTCACGCCCGAGGACGTCGACATCTTCTGCTGGAGCGTACTGAGCACGACGTTCTGACCATCGGCAAGCTGCTTCGCCGCGTCGGCGTCCGCCCCCTGCTGACTGGTGAATTGCCGCATGAAGCTGAGCAGCGTGCCCTTGAACGGTGCGCTCGCAGTACCAACCCCGCTCTGCGCTCCGAACGTGTAACTCGCGTTGCTTAGCTGATTGAGGATGAACGAGGGCCGTGTGGTGTCTCCTGCGGGCGTCGAACTCCCGTACGTCACGAGCTTGGCAGGATCATTGATCAGCGCGCTGTTGACCGTCAGGCGTCCCGCAAGACCCGTTATCTGAGATCCGGACGCGCTGATCGCACCGCTGTAAGGTGCCCCGCTGTCAGTGAAGAGGGCGATCTGCGGGCTGCCATCGTTCAACGCATTCGGGTTCTTGGTGACCGTAACCGAAGCGCTATCGATCCGGGCGAAAGCGGGATTGCTCAGAACGCTCAGCGATGTGCTTGTTCCGCTGAATGTGACGCTGCCGCCCAGTGCAGCATTGAGCTGATCGAGCACCGACGAGAACGATCCGGAGAAATCGATCCCGATCACCTGATCATTCGGATTCGCGGTCGTATCGTTCGACAACGGCAGCACGCCGGGGTCATCAACGCGCACGAAGGAGATTTCGCGCTGCTGATTGGTCGCCGCATCAGTGTAAGTGAGATGGATGACGTTGCCGGATTTCATGCCCGAGATATCGAGCGCAAACCCCGAAGGCGTTCCGGCCGGGACTGGCGAGCCCGTTATCGGGGTGCCCGCTGTTGTCTGATCGGACAACGCGCTCGACAACGACGCAGCAAACTGGTCGAGCTGGTTCTGTGCCGTGACTAACGTCTTGTCTCGTAGCTCGGTATAAGCCGCGATCTTGCCCGATTTGATCGCACCGGTAGCCGTGAGATCGATCGATGCGCCGCTGCCCGGAAACTCAAGTACGACGGAGCCAAGCTGGCTCTGATTGGGATCGCTGCTCCACGTCGTATTTGCACCAACGGTGGCCTGAGCATTGAACGACAGGGTCGCGGCTTCGTTGCCCACGAGCTGGATGCCGGAGCCGGTAAAAACCGTGACCTGGTTGACGCTATTGGTCGTGACACGGATGTCCATCAGCTCTGAAAGCTGATTCACATATTGATCGCGTTGATCGAGCAATGCGGCGGTCGACGCATCGGTAGACGTGCCGCCGGATGGATTAGCCATCAATTTGTTGTTGATTGACGCTATCTGCTTGAGCAGATTGTTCGCCGTCGTGACCGAGTCCTTGATGCCGGTCTCTGCGGTCCCGCGCAAGGTTTGAATACCTTGCGTCATCGAGTTCAGTTGTTGCGTCAGCGTCGACGCCGCGTTGAGAACGCCTATTCGGGCCGACTGGCTGTCAGCGCTGGTATTGAGCGCCTGCAGCGCTGTCGTGAGGTTGTTAAATGCGCTCTCCAGCGTTCCGATTGAACCCGGATCTCCATAGAGGCTTTGCAGTTGCTGCAGAACGTTCGAGCGAAGCGAGGCGTACGACGCGCCCGACGTTTCCGTGCGCAACTGCGCCTGGATATATTGATCGAGTTCACGATTGATCCCGGCGACGACAACGTTGCTGCCATGCGCACCGGCATAGGACGTGACCTGGTCGACCGTCTTGCGAACGTAGCCGGGCGTTTCCGCATTGGCGACGTTCGACGAGACCAGCGAAATCGCCGCCTGATTGGCGCGGAGGCCGGACATGGCGATGGCGAGGGCATCATTCAGACTCATGACAAGACTGCTCTCAAGCGGTTACGTGCGCGCCCGGTGTCAATTACCGCATCACGTTGAGGAGATCCTGGACCATCGTGTTCGTTGTCGTGATCACCTTGGTGTTTGCGGAATAGGCCTGCTGCGTCACGATCAATTTCGTGAATTCGTCGGCGATATCCGTGTTCGACGATTCCAGCGACGAGCCCGAAATGCTCCCGCCTTTCCCATAGAGCGCGTCTCCGGATTCGTTGGTCACTTCAAAGGCGCCGCCGTCGACACGCTTCAGGAAGTTGGCGCCGTTGAAGGTAGCAATGGAGACCTCCGCAAGATCGATGGTGCGGCCGTTCGAGTAGGTGCCGACGACACGTCCCTCGTCGCTGACCGACACGCTTTGCAGTTGACCCGCGGCGTAACCGTCCTGCTGCAGTTGGTTCACCTGCACGTTGCCATTGGTGTCCGCAAACGACGTTAGTCCGCCGGTGCCAAATGCCATTGTGACGTTACCGAGGCTGGTCCCATCCACGGTAAGCCCGGACAGCGTGATCTGACTGACCACCGGCTGCATCTGTCCGTTCGGACCAAACTTGAAGTCCGTTCCGACGTTCTGCCAGGCAACGGTGTTTCCGGTCGCGTTGGAATTGACCTGGTAGAAGAGATTCCAGGTGTCTGTCCCACCCATGGTGGACGATTCGACTTTGGCCCATCGGAACTGCAGGTTCACCGGAGCGCCATTGCCGTCATACACGGTCCTCGCGCCCCCGCTGATCGACTCATCCAGAAAGGCTTGCTTGTCGCTGCCAATGACGACGCCGGTGCCGGCTGTCCCGCCGCCGGCGCGCATCCCGACAACGGTGCCCGAGAAGCCCAACGCTTGAAACGCTGCGACAGCCGATGCGGATGAACCTGCGGCCAGGCTGAAGTCATTTGCCGTACCCGTATTCAAGGTGATTGCACCGGTGCTCGACACGCTGGACGCCGGTGATGGCGAAGCATTGCCTGTGAGACCGTCAATTGTGGTTAAAAGGCTTCCAACCGTCGCGGTGGAGAGATCGACAAAGGTAGTGCCAGCGACAGGCGCGGGCGCGGCTCCAGTATAGAATGAGATCGTGTTGGTTGTCGTGACACCGCCCGTGGTGGTCTTCAGCACCAGAGTGTCACCGCTGGCAAAGCCCGCCGTGAGCGAATCCGTGCCCGCCGCACTCACGAGGGACGTTGCTGCGGAAATAGGTTTCGCGATCGTCTCGAGGTTGTTCCGCGCATTACCGGTCACGGGTGTATTGGCAAACGGCGTCGCGGCCGTTCCAAGGGTTCGTGGATTGGATATGAAATCGGCAGGCCTCAGCAATTCCGAGCCTGGCACTGACGCTTGGCGCTTGGCTGTCAGCGGGGTGCTGGCGAGATTGGCGCGATAGTCGATCTTGGTGGTTGCTTGCGACGGCAGGAAATCGTTCTGGAACCTCAGGACTTCCGGCGTACTTCCGGCGGGATTTCCGGTCGTCGGATCAATCTTCACGCCCTCGAGATAATAGCCTGCACCGTTAACGAGGTATCCGTTTTGGTCCAGCGTAAAGTCGCCGCGCCTTGTGTACCGGTTGACGCCGTCGAATATCGGCTGGTTGTCGGACATGCTGCCCGGCTTTTGCACGGCGAAGAAGCCGTCGCCGTTGATCGCCATGTAGGTGGAGACCGAAGCCGACTGAACCGAGCCGGCAATCGTGTTGGTGCTGCGCGAGTTTGCCACCACGCTGCCCGCGAGCTGTGCGTTCGTGCCAGTGTCTGGAATGAGATCAAGGAAGCTGGTGTCAATCCGCTTGAAGCCGGTCGTCTGCGAGTTCGCGATGTTACCGGAAATGTTTTCCAGCGCGTACGAGTTTGCCCGCAGTCCGGCGACGGACGTGGTCAGGGCGCCGAAGATACCCATTACATCATCTCCAATTGGATCCGGGCGGCCGCCGGGATGTTTTGGGTGTCATGGCCGCAACCGCTGCGATCGTTGCAAGCCGCCTGCCAACGAAAAAGCACAATGAAGTCAGATAGATAAATCTGCGAGATACCGGCGAAGCCGGATCAAAATTGCCGGACCGAGCAACTTTTGCCGACCTGTTCGCGTGTCGTGAATGCGACGTCCCTTGCCGGGGATGTCGTATTCCCGAGGTCAATTGACTGTAGCGAAGCCGAGCGAGTCGCGGACGGCCGGCTCAATGCGTTCTGGCGTCCACGGCGGATCGAACGTCATCTCGACATCGACCGAGCCGACGCCCGGCACCTCCGCGACACAGCTCGTCACGCCTTCTTGCAGGAAACCGGTCGCGGGGCATCCCGGGGTGGTCGCCGTCATTGTGATGCGGACGGCGTCTCCGACGACCGAGATGTCATAGACGAAGCCGAGATCGACGATGTTGTGACCGAGCTCGGGATCGATCACGACACGCAGCGCGTCCCGAATCCGGCTGGCGAGTTCGCTTGTCATGACGGAGCCCTCACCGTCAGTTCGTAGGTCGCGCCATCAGGCGTGAACCCGCCGAGCCAGCGATATCCACGCTTCTCGAGCTGCGGGAACAGAAAGACGGGCTCGCGGCGCAGCAGCGCGGAAAGAGTCTCGCCGGGACCCAGTTTCTCGGCGGCCGCAAGGATCCGGACCATAGGCTCAGGAGGATCGAGATCGCGATTGTCGAGCTTCACGGCGGGCTCCGGCCAATTGTCGAAGCTCGGCGTTCCGCTCGGAGCGGCCGTGTTCTCCGTCGCCTCCGCCGGCGTGAACAGAACTTCCCATTCGCCGCCGTCGAGCGCGCGCTCGGAATGCATGAACCCTCTCTCTGCCATCACGGCGAATAGCGGGATCGGCTTGAACGTGGCGTAAAGGCGGAGCCCCTGCCCTGGCTCCAGGCGTTCGATTGCGGCCATGATGACCGAGAACGGCTCGCCGCCGGTGCGCAGGATCGGACGGACATCTACGTCGATGTATTCGGTCATGCTTCTTCCCTCCGTTTCGTTTTAGTTCCTTGCAAACAGCAGATGGGGCGCGCGGGCGCCGCCCGGAAAGCGCAGCGGGTTCGCGACATCAGTGAGCTGCCGTGTCCGGATCACTTCGCGAACGATGCCGATAACTCCGGCCGTCATCGCCATCGCAGCCGCTTGGAATCCCGACGGTTGGTCGACCAGCAGCATCAGCGTTCCGGTCCAGACGGCCGCGTAGTAGATCACGAACCACTTCGATGCCCTCCGCTCTGCGACGAGG
Source organism: Bradyrhizobium sp. Leo114 (assembly GCF_055229415.2). Lineage (NCBI taxonomy): Bacteria > Pseudomonadati > Pseudomonadota > Alphaproteobacteria > Hyphomicrobiales > Nitrobacteraceae > Bradyrhizobium > Bradyrhizobium sp. Leo114. The sequence goes on from NZ_JBUYEN020000022.1 coordinate 62,763, forward strand.
TCCTGAACGCGGGGAGTCGGAGTTCGTCCCATCACCGGACCATAGGTCTCGAGCCAGGTCAGGAAAGCTACGATCTTGTAGAGTTTGGCGAGGACCAGGCCAGACAGCCAGCCGAAGACAGCGAGGAAGACGAACGCTCCGACATGCGCGGTAAAGTCGCCGGTCACGACAAGCGCTGCACCCAGAAGCGCAGTCCCCGCCAGGCTCGCGAAGGACAGCGTCGCCATCCGCATATTGAGCTCGAGCTGGCGCCGCTTGCGAGTGCGGAAGATTGCGAACACATCGCGCCCGTATAGAGCGGCAGCTGCGAGGCCGAGGACGGCGGCAATCGATAGCACCACGTCCAATCCGGCCAAGAGCTCGACCGCGAGGACACCGCCGGCCACCGTGACGGCGATCGCGAGCCCGCCGGCCAATAGCGTCGTGCCGCTTTTCCGGTCGTCGACGTCAGGCGAAAGCATGAACATGGACAACAGTCGGTAACTGACGCCCATCGCCGTCATCGTCAGCCAGCCGCCAAGACCGGCGATCGCGTGCAGCGGCACGCCGCCAGCCAGAATCGATTGCCCGGCCGATCCCGCCCACCCCGCCAGCGCGAACGCGAACATCGCGCCGAAGACGACGGTGACACAGAGCGAGGCCAAGCCAACGAGGACAAAGCGAGCCGGCCCCACCGGCCGCAGCCATGCGGTCAGCCCGAGATCGACGACGATCAGCCCGAATCCAGCGACCAGCAGGACTGCGCCGAGCGGAAGCAGCCACAGCCAGGCCGGCAGCCGACCACCCAATGCCAGGAAGCCCGCGAGCAGCGAGGCGAGACCGGCGGTCAGAAGACCCAGAGCAGGCAAAGCCCACTTCTCCGAGAACAGCGGCTTCGCCACGAGCACAGGCACGAACTGGAACAGCGCGCCGCACATTGCGAGGCTCAGCCATCCGATGCAGACCACGTGCACGAGGACGAGCGTGTCCGGCGATGCAAGATCGGCCGCGGGAAAGCCGACGCCCGCAACCATCAGCGCCAGCGCGACGAACAGCCAGGCGATCGCCATCGCGAAGTAGCTCATCGTCCATCGTGATATGCTGGCGCCGATCATAGTGATCTCAGAACTTTCTCTGCATCGTCGCTTGATGGCGGTAACCGTAGGTCGCCGCGATCACAGGCTCTTTGTCGGAGCACAAATTGCAGTGTCCTTCACGTAGGTGTTTGATCCCCGACAAAGATCGCAACGCCCCTGATCTGCAATATTGGATGCGTCATCAACGGAGGACGCGATGCGGATTTTCGAAAGATTGCGACGACGCAGCCGAAGAGATCGCGTGATCGAACGCAAACTTTTCGAGGCCATCACCGACGATATTCTACGGAAGCTCGAGGACCGAACGTCGATCCTGATTTTCCCCGAGAGCAAGGCTGCCTGCTGTCCGGTCGAAGAGAAGGTGCGTCAGTAGGTCCGGCTTTGCGCTATATCAATGCGCCTGAGGCCTTTCGCAATGAGGATTGCGATCTTGAACCCGACCGTGCACGCACGGACGGGTTTCTGGCGCTGCGTTTCTCGTGCCGGCGACTCCGGCGTCTGTTACGACGTTTGGATGGACGAGGCGGTACTCGTCCATCCGGCTCGGAAGCGAAGCTGGGGCCGGTCAACCGTCACTTGGACGCGGTCTTGCCGGCTTCGAGTTTGTCGAAGAGCGTCGCAAACACCTGCTTTGCCTTGCCGCTCTGTGGGACCGCCTTGGCCTGATCGACGTTGCCGGGCGTTCCGACCACGATCATGGCGACCATGCCCATGCCGTAGTGAGGCAGACATTTCACGCCGTAGACACCCTCCTTGTCGAACTTGACGGCGATATCTTCGCCGTTCTTGCCGACGAAGGGCGTTGCGCCGTCGGGAAGCATGCCCTTGATGGACTCGGCGTTGTGACCCTTGTCGGTGGACAGGAACTTCACGGTGTCGCCGGGTGCGATCTTCACGAAGGACGGCTCGAATACCATCACACCTTCGGTCCCCCTGTTCAGGAGCTTGACTTCCACGTCCGCCGCCTGGGCGCTTCCGGCCAGGATTAGAACCGCCGCAGCGCCCGCCAATATCGCAATCTGTCTCATGCTTTCCATTTCCTGAAACTTGCGCCCGAACTCCACCGGGCTCCCGCGTGTCAGATATCCCCGCCTCGCCCGGCCCAGGTTGCGCCAGCTCAACTTCGTCGTAGAATCCTGGACTAAGAACCTGACGAGCCGTTGAGGCTTGCATCGGCCGCGGACAGTCCCCGCGGCATATTGGAACGAGGATATCCATGGCCGCAGTCGACCGCTCGCTGGTCGCGAACCTGCCGATGTTCGCCGGGCTTACGCCGACCGAACAGGACGAACTGCTGCGCGAGGCGCGCTCGATTCGATACCCGAAGGGAGCCGCGGTGTTCGACCAGGGTGCGGAAGCGGATCGCTTCTTCGTTTTGCTTCATGGACATCTTCGCGTCGAGAAGACCACATCGCAGGGGCAGCAGTCTGTGGTCCGCTACGTCTCGGCCGGCGAGCTCTTCGGCGTCGCACAGGCCATGAACCTGACGCACTATCCGGCAACCGCCGTCGCCGCCGTGGACAGCATCGCGCTCGCCTGGCCTTCCTCTTCCTGGCACCGCCTGATCGTCAAATATCCAAGCCTCGCCAGCACCGCGCTTCAGACTGTGGGCAGCCGTCTTCAAGATACGCAGGCACGCGTCATGGAGATGTCGAGCGAGCAGGTCGAGCAGCGCGTCGCCCATGCGCTGCTGCGCCTCGCCAAACAGGCCGGCAAGAAAGTCGATGCCGGTGTCGAGATCGACTTCCCGATCAGCCGGCAGGACGTCGCCGAGATGACCGGAACGACGCTGCATACCGTCAGCCGGATTCTCAGCGCGTGGGAGCAGCAGGGCCTGGTCGAGGGTGGGAGGCAGCGCATCGTTCTGTGCGACACACATCGGCTGCATAGTCTCGCCGAAGGTGAAGAAGCCGTTCAGGCAAACAAGCGCGCGCCTTAGATCATGATCTAAGCCGCTCGGGCCGTATCCATAAGCTTCGATACGAAGACGTCGGTGTCTACGCCGTGTTCGCCGCATGCTTCTTCGATCGAGTGGAAAGCGCCGATCGGACAGCCGACACATAACATCCTGAAGTCGAGAAAGACGCCTATCGCGAGCGGCCATCGACGCATCACGTCGTCGACCATCATATCCGCGGTAGGTACTGCATTCGATTTCATGCTGCTACCTTAACGTGTCTGCTTCCAATTATCTTTGATCGTCCGCAAATTCTTAAGCAGATCGCTTCGTCGAATAAATCGACATCTCCTTGTTCCAGAGCAAAGTGTCTGGCCACCAGATCGCACATGATGCACGCATCGAATTAGGACGAATTAAGCGATGGAGTGCATCATGCTGACGAGAAGGACCGCCCTGATGGGAGCCGCGATCGCGGCGCTGATGATAAGCGCGCCGGCGTTGGCTGCCGACGACCTCAAGCTGCCGCGCGAACGAGTAGAGCTGGTCGCGCCGCCCTTCGTACATCCGCACGAACAGGCGACCAAGGCCGGACCGAAGATCGTGGAGTTCAAGCTTACGGTCCAGGAGAAGGAAGTCGTGGTCGACGACGCCGGCACCAAGTTTCATGCGATGACCTTCAATGGCTCGATGCCGGGCCCGATGATGGTGGTGCACGAAGGCGACTACATGGAGCTGACGCTGGTCAATCCCGCAACCAATTCCATGCCGCACAACATCGACCTTCACTCGTCGACCGGAGCGTTGGGCGGTGGCGCGCTGACCAAGGTCAATCCGGGCGAACAGGCGGTACTGCGCTGGAAGGCGACCCGTCCGGGCGTCTTCGTCTATCACTGCGCTCCGGAGGGCATGGTCCCATGGCACGTGGTCTCCGGCATGCATGGCACAGTGATGGTGCTGCCGCGTGATGGATTGAAGGACCGTGACGGCAAGCCGCTGCACTACGACAAGATTTTCTACATCGGCGAAAACGACCTCTACATACCGAAGGACGTGAACGGCAAGTACAAGACCTACGAGACGGTCGGCGAGTCCTATGCTGATACCACGGAGGTCATGCGCAAGCTGATCCCGACGCACGTGGTCTTCAACGGGCGGGTCGGTGCGCTGACCGGCAAGAATGCATTGACCGCGAAGGTCGGCGAGACCGTGATGATCGTGCATTCGCAGGCCAACCGCGACACTCGTCCGCACCTGATCGGCGGGCACGGCGACTATGTCTGGGAGACCGGCAAGTTCAACAACCCGCCGGAGAAGGATCTCGAGACCTGGCTGGTGCGCGGCGGTTCGGCGGCAGCCGCGCTGTATACCTTTCGTCAGCCCGGCGTGTACGCCTATCTCAACCACAACTTGATCGAGGCCTTCGAACTCGGAGCCGCAGCGCACATCAAGGTGGAAGGCAAATGGAGCGATGACCTCATGAAGCAGGTCTCTCCTCCCGGCCCGATCCCGGCCGACAAGCTCGGCGCCGCCGACCCGGTAACCCTAAGCCGGTAGGTGGAGCTGAAGGAACGGCCCGCGGTCCCTACCCGCGGGCCGTTTCACCAAGTGGAGGCGACATCATGCTCATCCTGATGAAAATGAAAACGGCCATGCTCGCCGGCGCGCTGGCTGCGCCGATCCTGGCCACCGTGTTCTCGCCCGCGCCTCCGCATGATGACAACGGTGCTGTGCGCCTCTCTCCTGTTTCGTTCAGCTATCGGGCTGCCGGCGATTTCTCGCGGAATGACAGACCGGTCGAAGGGCCCCTGCGCAAACTCCGCCTGCCTGCTGAACTCACTGTCATGAAGCGGCAGGTCACGGTCGCCGAGTACGTGCGCTGCGTCGACGACGGAGCCTGTCCAAAGGTGCCGGTCCCCAACGGCTCCCTGGACGTGCCCGTCGTCGGCGTCAGTTGGCACGACGCCTCGGCCTATGCCGCATGGCTTTCGCGCAGGACCGGCATTACCCATCGTCTACCGACCGACGAGGAGTGGACATTCGCGGCCGCCGAGAAGGCGCGCGACGAAGCGTTGCCGCTGGTCGACCCCGCGGATCCGGCGCAGGCCTGGATCGCCCGATATGAAGCCGAATCCGCCCGCTCCAAGCCCGCCGAAAAGGCCGCGCAGCCGGGGGGCACGTTCGGCACGAACAGCAACGGACTGGACGACCTGGCCGGCAATGTTTGGGAGTGGACGGATAGCTGCTTCGTTCGCGCCTCGCTCGACGACAGAGGCGAGCGGATCACCAACACGAATTGTGGGGTCCGCGTCGTGGAGGGAGCCCACCGCGCCTACATGACCGACTTCATCCGTGATCCCAAGTCCGGCGGATGCGCCGTCGGCATTCCGCCGACCAATCTCGGCTTCAGGCTGGTCGTCGAGCCTTCCAGCTCGATCACTGCTGCGATCTCCCGGAATGTGGCGACGCTGCTGCCGCGAACCTGAGCGGCCGAATCTTCACCTCTCCCGCTTGCGAAAGAGGGAGCGCAGCCTCACCGGGGCTACCTCTCAACCTGATATGCGATTGAGCTAGAACAAAGTCATTCCACCACGGGTCCGATAGATCATGCGGAGACGAAGGAGGAAGGCAGATGCGATCCGACTTGGCGCAATCCTACGGGCAGGACCGGCTGCCGCGCTACACCAGCTATCCGACGGCCCCGCATTTTTCACCTGCGATCGGCGAAGTCGATTATCGGCAGTGGCTCAAATCGATACCCATTCGCCAGCCGGCGTCACTCTATCTCCACGTCCCGTTCTGCCGAGCCATGTGCTGGTACTGCGGATGTCATACATCCGTAAGCAAGCGTGACGAGCCGATTGCGATCTACGCGTCGGGCCTGCGCACGGAGGCACTCCTTGTCGCCGAGACGATTGGGCAAAGGCTGCCGCTCTCCCATATCCACTTCGGTGGCGGCACGCCGACAATCATGTCGCCGGAGACCTTCGCGGACCTCATCGGTGCCTTGCGCTATTCGTTCTTCGTGCTGCCGGAAGCCGAGATCGCCGTCGAGATCGATCCCCGCACGCTGATCGAGCCGATGGCGGAGGCGCTGGGCTATTGCGGCGTCAACCGCGCGAGCCTTGGCGTCCAAAGCTTCGATCCGGCCGTGCAGCGCGCCATCAATCGGCACCAGAGTTTCGAACAGACGGCAGCATCCGTCGAGCGGCTGCGCCGGGCCGGCGTCCGCAGGCTCAATTTCGACCTGCTCTATGGCCTGCCCCTGCAGACGGTGGATTCGTGCCTGGACACGGTTGCCAAATGTGTCGAGCTGCGTCCGGATCGCTTCTCGGTGTTCGGCTACGCGCACATTCCGTCCTTCAAGAAGCACCAGCGCAAGATTGCCGAAGAGTCCTTGCCTGACAGCATCGAGCGGCATCTTCAGTCCGAAACGATCGCGCAGGCGTTGCTCGATGCGGGCTACATGCGCATCGGCCTCGATCACTTCGCCCTTCCCACCGACAATCTTGCCGTGGCGAGACAAGAAGGCAGGTTGCGGAGGAATTTCCAGGGCTACACCGACGATTCGGCCGACACCCTCATTGGCCTCGGCGCCAGCGCCATCGGCCGCATGCCGCAAGGTTTCGTGCAGAACGCCGTGCCGACGCGTGACTATCTTGCGCGCATCGTCGAGGACCGGCTCGCCACGGTCAAGGGCTACGCCTTCACCGAGGAAGACCGCTTCCGCGCCGACATCATCGAGCGGATCATGTGCGATCTTGCGGTTGACCTCCCCAAGGTATCGCGGCTGCACGGCCGTGATCCACAGTCAGCTATCGTCGATCGTTCGCGGATCGAGAGCCTCATCGCCGATGGCGCTGTGACGATGTTCGGTGACCGCCTCGCGGTCAATGATGGCGCCGAATTCCTGGTCCGCAGCGTCGCCTCGGCATTCGACGCGCATCTTCCACGATCCGCGGCCACACACAGTCGTGCTGTCTAGACCTGCCGGAAGGTTAGGGCGTACTGAGATCAGGCTAAGTGGGCGCCACGTCGGAAGTGTCTTACCTCTCCCCATCGGGGAGAGGTCGGATCGCATGCAGCGGAGCGAAATGCGATCCGGGTGAGGGGGATGCGCTCAATCGAGGGACCGTAACCCCTCACCCGGCGCTGCGCGCCGACCTCTCCCTATGGGAGAGGTGAACAAGCGCAATCACCCCGATTCAAACAAAGGTCATCGCGCTCTAACTATTGCGTCAGCTGGCGGTAGAGCGCCGGCAAGGCGGCTGGCAGGCGCCGGATGTTGCCGACGATTGCGTAGCCGCTGCGCCCGAACAGCGTCGGAAAATAGCTCTGGGCGGTCGCATCGATCGTGACGCCGAAGACTGCGGCGCCGAGCCGGCGCGCTTCCTGGACGGCCTTGCGGGTGTCTTCGATGGCGAACCGCCCCTCATAGTGGTCGACGTCGTTCGGCTTGCCGTCGGTGAGAACGATCAGCAATTTCTTCCGCTGCGGCTGCGCTGCGAGTTCGGACGCGGCGTGGCGCACCGCCGCCCCGATGCGAGTGTAGTATCCGGGCTTGAGTGCCCCGATGCGCCGCTCGACCTGCGCACTCATCGGCTCTCCGAACGCTTTGACGGTCTCGAGCCGCACCCAGGAGCGACGGCGCGAGGTGAAGGTCAGGATGCTGTGGTGATCGCCGCAGGCCGACAGTCCGTGAGCCAGGACAAGCAACGCTTCCTTCTCCACGTCCAGGACGCGGTACCCATCGACCCAGGCGTCGGTCGAGAGCGACACGTCGACGAGCAGCGTCACCGCCAGATCGTGACCTTGCGGCCGCATCGCGAGGTGAACGCGATCGAGCGTGCCGCTGCCGGCACGGAGATCGCAACGCGCACGGACCAGCGCGTCGATGTCGAGATCGTGTCCGTCGGGCTGGGCCCTTGCGAGCTCGTGGCGAGGCCGCAGCGCCTCGAACTGGCGCCGCACCTGGCGGATGCGGCGGCGCGGGGCCTGGTCGGCCGCCCAGCTTTCGCCGGTCTGGCTCGCATGCGCCGTCAACACGCGGCAGTGGTCCTGCAGATAGATGCGGCCGCGATAATCCCATTCCGGGTACAGCCGCTCGCCATCGAGCCGCGAGGGGTCGACCGCTTCCGGCGGCAGGTCGAGATCGAACTTCAACTTCGTCGCAGGCTTTCCGCTGCGCCGCCCGATCGACAGCTCCTCCAGATCGTCGGCCGCCTTGCGCGCGTTCTCGTCCTCGGTGTCGTCGGAGGGGCGATCAACGTTCACCATCTCCGCCATAGCCAGGATCTTCTCGAACCGGTTGAGGATGAACGGATCCCTCTTGTCGGCTCCGTTCTCCCGCTCGCGGGTCGCAAAGCGCTTTCGCGAGTCCGGCGCGTCCGCCTGGGCGTCGTGCGAGACATCGTCCTGATCTTGAGATATCTGGGCGAGGTCGCGGGTCCAGCAATCGCCCCACAACGGACACGGCAGCACCGGGCGATATCCGGGCGGCGCGCGTTCCGGCAACGCGTTCTCGCCGATCAGCGAAAACCACAGGTCCCCTCGTGGCGGCGCCGCGGCGCCCAGCAGCGCAAGCACGATCTGTTCGACCTCGCGCTCCGCGCGAGGCAATGGCCGCTGCGGCCGGGCAGATGCCACCGCCGCCGCAAGTCGTGTGTAGGAGCCGGCCAGTCCCGGAAAACGGGCGGCGACCATGGCGGCCGTGGCACGGGCGCGACGTAGGATGAGGAGATCGCGCCGCAGCGGATCGGTCTCGTCTATCGCCTCCAGCGGCACGGTGGCAAACCAGGCAGCGAGCCAACGATAGAGAGCCGCGTTCAGGGCGCGATCCGGAAACAAAGCGATGCGCTCGGGCAGGAAGACGGTCGCCGCGTCGCGTCCGGGATGGGCAAGGGATTCGTCACCGAGGCCAATCCGCTGCCTCCAGGCGAGCCGGTGTCCGGATTTGCGGGCGCCCGCGCCGGCGAGCGCGACGCCCGCCTCGCCGCCGAGCGCGCGGAACATGACGGCGATCTGTCCCTGCATCTCGGAGAGTGCGACCGCGTGATCGGCGTGAACCGGATAGGACGCGGTCGCGCCGACCAGGCGATGCCACGCACGGCCGACGGTCTCCTCCAGCTCGAGAAAATCCAGCATCGACGCTCACCTATCCAATGACGGCCCGTGCGACCTCCACCAGCGCGGCCTTGACGTCGTTATCATCAGTCAACGGCTCAATCATGCCGGCGAGGACGGCCTCGGTGACGGAAACACCGGCGGCGACGAGGGTGGCGGAGTAGACGATGAGGCGCGTCGAGACACCCTCCTCCAGGTCATGTCCCTTGAGCGCGCGCAGACGTCCGGCGAGCTGCACCAGCGGCCGCACGCGATCCGGTGGAAGCCCGCTTTCCGCCGATACGACGGCGATCTCCTGCTCCGGCGGCAGAAAGTCGAACTCGATGGCAACGAAGCGTTGCCGTGTCGACGGCTTCAATGCCTTCAGCAGACTCTGGTAGCCGGGATTGTAGGAGACGACCAGCATGAAGCCTGGCGGCGCGACAAGCTCCTCGCCGGTGCGCTCCAGCGGAAGGATCCGGCGGTCGTCCGTCAATGGATGCAGCACCACCGTCACGTCCTTGCGGGCTTCCACCACCTCGTCGAGATAACAGATGCCGCCTTCGCGCACCGCCCGGGTCAGGGGACCGTCCGTCCAGACCGTGTCGCCGCCCTTGAGCAGGTAGCGGCCGGTGAGATCGGCCGCGGTGAGGTCATCGTGGCAGGCGACGGTATGCAAGGGGATGCCGAGGCGTGCGGCCATGTGGGCCACGAAGCGGGTCTTGCCGCAGCCGGTCGGGCCTTTCAGCAGCACCGGGAGGCGGTGACGCCACGCGTGCTCGAACAACGCGCACTCATTTCCGCTCGGCACATAGGCCGGAACCTCAGAAGCGGGGCCTGCCACAGCCTGAAGGACGGATTTCATGATTGGTTCTCCGGGACATCCAGGGGAATGGCGGCCGCGACGTGCGCGGCCGCCGCGTTGCTTTACTCGGCGGGCTGCAGCGCTCCGCCGGCGAAGGACCGCTTCTCACGTCCGGGCACCAGCACGGCCCAGACGAACATCAGCGCAGAGATCGCGACGAACACGCCGGAGCCGAGACGGACCCAGTAGAACATTGCGAGCTGGTCCTGCACTTCCATGTAGCCTTGGCCGAGCACGCGCTGCAGATGGACCTGGACGACGCCGGCGAAGGTCAGCGCGAAGGTCATCGTCAGCATCGCCGTGCACATGATCCAGCAGCTTGCCATGCTGAGCCACTGGTTGTAGGGCGCGCGGCCGCGGATCTCCGGGATCGCGTAGGCCATCACCGCGAGGTTCAGCATCACATAGGCGCCGAAGAACGCGAGATGCCCGTGTGCGGCGGTCACCTGGGTGCCGTGCGTGTAATAGTTCACCGAGGACAGGGTGTGCAGGAATCCCCACACGCCTGCGCCGAGGAACGCCATCACCGAGCAGCCGACGGACCACAACAGCGCGGCGCGGTTCGGATGCTTGCGTCCGGCCTTCCAGGTCATCTGCACGGTGAAGATCACCATGGTGAAGAAGGGCGCGACCTCCAGCGTCGAGAACAGCGAGCCGATCCACTGCCAGTATCCCGGCGCGCCGATCCAGTAGAAGTGGTGGCCGGTGCCGAGGATGCCCGAGAACAGCGCCAGGCCGATGATGACGTAGAGCCACTTCTCGACCACCTCGCGGTCGATGCCGTTGAGCTTGATCATCAGGAAGGCGAGCACGGAGGCCATGATCAGCTCCCAGACGCCCTCGACCCACAGATGCACGATGTACCACCAGTACATCTTGTCGACCGCGAGATTTGCTGGATTGTAGAACGCGAACAGGAAGAAGATCGCAACGCCCCACAGGCCGAACAACAGGATGTTCGTCACCGTGGTCTTGCGCCCCTTCAACGCCGTCATCGTCACGTTGAACAGGAACATCAGGCAGACGACGACGATGCCGACCTTGATAATGAAGGGCTGCTCGAGGAATTCACGCCCCTCATGGTAGTGGAAGAGATAGCCGACGACCGCGGCGCCCGCGGCGCCGAAGAACATCCAGAACTGGATCTTGGCGAGCAGCGGACTGAAGAGCTCGGTCTCGGTCTCCTCCGGCAGCAGGTAATAGGTCGCGCCCATGAAGCCGATCAGCGACCACACGATCAGGGCGTTGGTGTGTATCATCCTGACGATATTGAAGGGCAGGAGGACCGAAAGCGTGTTCGGCAGGACGTAGATCGTGCCTGCAAGCAGGCCGAAGATGACCTGGGCAAGGAAAAGCGTCAGCGCGCCGTAGAAATACAGCATCGCGACTTTCTGGGTCTGGTACTTCATCGAAAAGCTCTCTTGTTGAAGGGCTGTCGGGACGCGGTGCTCATCCGGCCTTGTTGGGCGGCCAGTCCTGGCGCTTGATGGTGCTGGTCCATTGCAGGAAGTCGGCGAGATCGTTGAGTTCCTGGTCGGTCAGGTTGAATTGCGGCATCTGCCGCCGGCCGGGCGCGCCTGACGGCTGCGACTGCATCCACGACTTCAGGATGTCCCTTGCCGCGGCCGGATCTTCCTTGCCGCCCCAGCGATCCCACACGTTGCCGACCTCAGGCGCGAAATAGGCGCCCTCGCCGAGCAGCGTGTGGCAGTTGATGCAAGAGTTCTTCTCCCAGACATGTTTGCCGCGCGCGACCGAATCCGTCAGCGTCGAGGCGTTGGTCGAGGTGTTCACCATGTAGTAGTGGCTGTGGGCCGTCAGGCCGAGGAAGATCGCAAAGAAGAAGGCGGATCCCCCGTAGAAGACGTTCCGGGCAGCCGTTTTCGTGAGGCGTTCAGCCATCACCTATCCTTTCCCGTTCTTGTGAGTGGTGCGAGCGCCCGGCCAATCTACGCAGCAGTCCCGTCGGTTCTTTGTGCTGGAGCAACCAGCGCCACATTCGACGCCTCAGATCAGCAATCTGGCGACGGAGGCCGCCCAGGTGAACGATGCGACGGCGAGCACCCAAGCGGTGATCAGTCCGCGCCAGATCGCGGGCACGGAGCGAAGTCCGAGGAAGTCGAGCAGGATCCATCGCCCCTTCAGGGCCGCGAGCCCGAGCACGACGATATTGCCGAGCCATGCAATCGGTACGCTTCGGGAAGCGATCAGCGTCGCGATCGCGAGGCCAATCAGGAGGATCAGGGTCGTTTCGAGCGGATGACGGGCCATCATTTCAGCGCACCAAATAGATGATCGGAAACATCAGGATCCAGACCAGGTCGACCATGTGCCAGAACGACGTTCCGGTCTCGACCGCGCCCCCTTCCGCACCGCGCTGAACCACTGCGAGGATCACCATGCCGAGCACGACGTGCAGCAGGTGGAAGCCGGTCAGCAGGAAATACAGCGTGAAGAACGTGCTGGTCTCCAGTCCCGCACCGGCCGCGATCTCGCTATCGTATTCGAGCAGCTTGATCGCGACGAATACGCCTCCAAGCGCGATCGCGAGCCCCAGCCAGCGACGGCACGCCGCCGCTGCACGCGCGCGAGCGGCTGCCGCTCCACGTGCGGCGGCCCACCCGCTGGTCACCAGAACCAAGGTGTTGAGCGCCGCGAGGCCCGGATCAAGGACGGCCTGGCCGGAGGCGAAGATGGCAGGATTGACGGCGCGGGCGACGGCGAATGCGCCGAGCAGCAGGCCGAAGACCGCAAGCTCGCTGAAGATCAGCACCCAGATCATGGGGTCGCCGGGGAGTTCAGCCAGCAGGCCGCTTTCCTGCACTTCGCAATCTTGAGCCGACATGGATCCTCCGGGCGGGGTTGTGCCTCGGATCGCTAGCCGCGATCTTTGTCCCCGGACAAAGACGGGGGCAGCCTGCCGCGTAGGGTCCGGTCAGCACGGTCGCACAAGGCGGGCGGCATCGAGTTGCTAGAGCACGATGCGGAAAAGTGGAAACCGGTTTTCCGAAAAGATCATGCCCAAACAAAGAGACGAGATCGGAGTTGGAACCATGAGCGACGCGCAGGTAGGCCTCATCACCGCGACGCCTCTGATCATGATCTTCGCCGGTGCGCTGCGCGCGGTGGGTGTCCTGTCGACCACCGCGACGGTCGCGGCGATTGCACTGTCGGCCGCAATCGCCGCGTTGCTTTTCTTGACCCAGTAGCCGGTCTCCGAACGGTCATCCAATCGGCGGCCGGAGGGTATGCCAGTCCGTGACCGACTGGAACGCGTGAGCTGCGCGCGCGAGCATATCCTCTGAGAGATGCGGGCCGACCAGCTGCATGCTCAGCGGCATCCGATCCGACGCCATCCCCATGGGGAGCGTGATCGTCGGACTCCCGCTGAAGTCGAACACCGCGGTGAAGCGCAGGATGCTCAAGAGCACGTTCGGATCGGCGCCGTATTCACTCATCTTCGCAAGGCTCGGAATCGGCACCGGCATCGTCGGAATGAGCAAAAGATCGATATCCCCGAACAATGCTGCCAGGCTGCCGCAGAACTTGAGGCGCTCATGATGAATGGCCGCGATCTCGACACCGCTCACCGACCTGCCCTGCTCGATCAACTGCGCAAGGTCCGGACCGTATTCCGATTTGCGTGATGGATAGGTCTCCAGATGCGCTTCGGCTGTCTCGACCGAGCACATCGGGATCCATAGCCTGACGAGTTTCTCGTAGGAGGGAAATCGAACCTCACGGATTTCGGCACCGAGCTCCACCAGCGTGCGCTCGGCCTCCAGCAAGGCCGCCACGACCTGCGGGTCGATTCCATCCTGCGTGTATTTGCGATCCACACCAATCCTGAGGCCGCGTACGCCATCGCCGATTCGGGCCAGATAATTCGGAACGGGAGCCTGCAGAGCCGTCGGGTCGTTGACATCAGCGCCTGCGATGACGCCCAGCATCGCTGCGGCGTCCGCAGCACTTCGGCACATCGGTCCGATATGATCGAGCGAGTCCGCCAGCGGGAAAATTCCATAGCGGCTCACCCGGCCCCATGTCGGCTTGATTCCGGTCAACCCGCAGGTCGCCGAAGGAAATCTGATCGAACCGCCGGTGTCGCTTCCGATCGATCCGTAGCAGAGACCGGCGGAGGTGGCGACGCCCGATCCGGTCGATGAGGAGCCGACCCAATAGTCCGCATTCCAGGGATTGAGCGGCGCCTGATCATCAGGATGATGGCTCGTATAGGCGCCTTCCGTCATCTTGAGCTTTCCGAGCGTGACCGCGCCGGCGCGCTCGAGCCGATCAACGATCGTCGCATTGAAGGACGGCACGAACGTCGCATGAACCTTCGTGCCGCCCGCCGTCGGCGCAAATGTCGTGTAGCACAGGTCCTTCAGACCGATCGGAACGCCATGAAGCGGGCCGCGCCAAATGCCCTTGCCGATCTCGCTGTCATGCTGCCTTCTGCGCCATGGCCCGCTCCGCGAGGACGACGGCATATCCGTGCAAGCCTCCATCGAGCTTGTCGATGCGGTTCAACGTTGCTTCAGTGACCTCCGAAGGCAACACCTCCTTGCGGCGAAACAATTCGGACAGTTCAGATATGGACTTGTAGTGCAGTTGATCCGCAGACATGTCGAGTTCCTGTTGTCATCGGGAATGCGCTCGCGCGCCAGCACCGGACGCTCCGGCGTCGGGACCTTTCATTCGAATTCCGCCGCGCCTACCTAGAACTGCACGCCTCGTGTCAAGGCACCGTCCACGACAAGGTTAGTTCCCGTGATGAAGCTGGCCGCCCGGCTCGCAAGGAACACGACGGCATTCGCCATCTCCTGTGGCGTGCCCATCCGTCCTGTCGGATTGAGCGCCAACGCACTCTTGTACAGTTCGGGATTGCTGTCCTTGATCATGTTCCAGACACCGCCCTCGAAATAGGTGTTGCCCGGAGACACGGAATTGGCGCGTATGCCCTTCGCGGCGAGCTGATAGGCCAGGCCCTGCGTATAGTGGATGATCGCCGCCTTGAAAGTGCCGTAGGGGCCGCTCGCAAAATCGACCTCGCGTCCCGACACGCTGGAGATCGTCACGATCGCAGGAGCGCCGCTCTTTTCCAGATATGGCATCCCGGCATTCACCAGGCGGACCGTTCCCATCATGTCGGTGGAGAATTCCTTCTCCCAGCTTTCCTCGTCCTGCCCTATGGACAGGGCGCTGACATTGGCGACGACGACATCAATGCCGCCGAGCTTCGATGCCATGTTGCTCACCCAGGCCTTGAGTGCCGCACCATTGGATACATCGACCGAACCGCCAAACGCCGCAACGCCCTTTGCCTTGAGCGCCGCGACCGTGCTGTCCACGTCCGCCTGATTGCGCGCGCAAATTCCGACATTGGCGCCCTCATTGGCGAAGGTCTCGGCGATCGCCCTGCCGATGCCCTTGGTGCTGCCCGTGACGAGAACGTTGGCTCCTTTAAGACCTAAATCCATGTTCGTCTCCCTCCCTGATCATTTTGATTTCAAATGACGCGTTCATGAACAAGGCGCGCTCCTGCAAAGGTGAGGCTCATAACAGCAGTTGCGCGCGGACATTGTCTGCGTTGACGTCCTCGCCGGCCAGCGATCGCGTGATCTTACCTTTTTCCATGATGTAGCAGCGCTCGGCGATCTCCAGGATCGTATCCAGGTTCTGCTCGACGAAAACGATCGTCGTTCCCAGCTCAGCCCGGAACGATTTCAGCGCGTCGCAAATGTGCTGCACGATCGACGGCTGGATACCCTCGGACGGCTCGTCGAGGATCATCAAGGTCGGATTTCCGATCAGAGCCCGGCCGATCGCAAGTTGCTGTTGCTCGCCTCCGGACATGGTGCCGGCAACCTGCCGCCGCCGCTCCTTCAATCGTGGAAAATACTCATAGACGAGCTCGGGCAGCTTCTTGCCCTCTGGTCCGCCGATCAGTTCGCCGACCTGCAGGTTTTCCTCGACGCTCATCTGCGGAAACACATCCCGTCCCTGCGGGATGTAACCGAAGCCGGCGCGCGCCCGGGCGTCGGCCTGCAACTGGGTCACATCCTCACCTAAGAAGGTGATCGTGCCGCGCCACGTCTCCAGAAGCCCGATCAGGCACCGCATCAGCGTCGACTTGCCGACGCCGTTCCGGCCGATCACGCCGACGATCTCGCCGCGGGACACCGACATGCTCACGCCCTGCAGGATCGGCGTGGCGCCGTAACCCGCCCAGAGTTCCGATACGTCCAGAATCCGATCAGTGGGCATGCGTCTTACCAAGGTAGATTTCAGCGACTTTCTCGTCCTGAATGATCGTCTCGAGACTGCCTCGCGCGAAGATCTTGCCGAGATGCAGCACGGTCACGCGTTGCGCAATCTGCCGCACAAATGCCATGTCGTGCTCGACGACGAGAATCGTCATGCCCTCGGCATTGAACGACTTGATGAGCTCCCCGGTCTTGAACGTCTCCTCCGGCGACATGCCGGCGGTCGGCTCGTCCAGCAATAATAGCTGCGGCTGCAGCGCCAGCGCCATGCCGATTTCGAGCCACTGCTGCTGGCCGTGCGAAAGAGCACCGGCCAATTTGCCGCTGTCCGACGCAAGATCAAGAAGCGTGAGCAGCCGCTCCTCCTCAACGTCGCGCTCCGCGCCCGAGAGGCGCCCCTGCAGCGCGATCTGGATATTCTGCCGGACTGGCAGCTCCTTGAACACGCTCGGCGCCTGCATCTTGATGCTCATGCCCCGCTGCACACGCGCAAAGGGGCGTTCCTCGGTGATATCGATGGAGTCGAAGAAGATGCTGCCTTTGGTCGGCGGATAGAGGCCGACGATCAGCTTGAACAGCGTGCTCTTGCCGGCGCCGTTGGGGCCGATCAGGCAATGAACCTCCCCGGCATTGATAGTCAGATCGACGTCGGAGACCGCCGTCAATCCGCCAAAGCGTTTAGTCACGCCCTTCACATCGACAAGTGCCATGTCAGGCCTCATCCGATTGCAGGCGACCGGTGTCCGCCAGAGTGGAATTCGCGTCACGCCGCCGGCGCCCGGTCCAGCGATCGACCACGAGCTTGCCAACACCGAGCACAAAACCCTGCGGCGCCAGCATCACGGTGGCGAGCAGAAGCGTACCCATCAGCACGAGCGCAGCCTGCTGGCTATAGACAGTGATGGTCTGGAAGCCGAACAGCAGCAGGAACGAGCCAACCAGCGTCGCCGTCAGATCGCTTCGTCCGGAGAATGCGACCCACACGATCGGCATGGCGGCGGCCGGCAGTCCGATGCTCGATGGGGTGATGAACTGCCCCCAGGACGTATAAAGGGCGCCGCTGAGGCCGGCGAGCCCGCTCCCGATGACGAATGTAAGCAATTGATACTTGCGGACGTCGTAGCCGAGCATCTCGGCGCGCTGCGGGTTCTCGCGCGTCGCGACGATCACGTTGCCGATGCGCGAGTTCACCAGCATGCGCAGCGCGATGTAGACGATCACGATCAGCGCGACCATGACGTAGTACAGCGCGGATCCCTCGATGTAGAAATCGCCGATTGTGAGCGGATCCATGCCCTTCATGCCGTTGAAGCCGTTCAGCCGCGCAGTGCCAATGTGCCATTCCGGTCCGGCCGTCTGTCCAAGGAAGAACGCCAGCACCAGCGTCGCCGACAGCGTCACGATGCCGAAGAAGATGCCGCTGATGCCGCCCCAGATCATGAAATAACCGAGGATTCCTGCCGCGATCATCGCGATGATCACCGACAGCACCAGCGCTGCGATCGTCGTCGAACCTCCGCCCATGTTGATGGCCAATACGCCATAGGCATAACCGGAGATGCCGAAGAAGAATGTCTGGCCGAACGACAGCATGCCGCCATAGCCCCACATCAGGCAGAGGCCGAGCGCCATGAAAACCCAGATAAGGAAATAGGAGAAGTTGCCGACATCGTAGGAGTCCGCGAAGACCGGATAGATCAACGCGGCTGCCAGCACGGCGAGAAAGCAGGACCAGAACGTCCATCCACGTCCCAAGGTCTGCGGACCATCAAGCAGTTTGAACATCACACCCCCGCTCAGCGTCCGCGACGGACCAGCACGCTGGAAAGGCCTTCGGGCAAGACACGGATGATCAGGATCACTGCAAACAGCATGCCGATCTGGCCGATGATCTGCCCATAGCTTGCATTGAGGGCCATTCGAATCATCGCCAGGAACACGGCGGCCGGCGCGGTACCAAGCAGGACATTGGCCCCGCCGACCACGACGGTGACGAAACTCTCCACCACGAACGTAGCACCCATCGTCGGAATCAGCGTCATCGTCGGCGCGTAAAGCGCACCGCAAAGGCCGGCGAGCCCGGCGCCGATGCCGAAACTGATTGCGTAGATCCGCCCGGTGCGCGCACCCAACGCCTTTGCCATCGCGGCATTCTGCATCGTCGCACGCGCCATCACGCCGAACCGTGTCTTCATGAAGATCACGTAGAGACCGATCAGCACAGCGACCGCACACGCGAACAGCACGAGTCGATAGGTCGAGAATGTGTAGCCGCCGATCGCAAAGCTGCCCTCCGGCGTGCCGATCCCCGTGACCGACGATCCCACGATCAGCAGCATCGATTGCGTGACGATCAGGCTGAGTCCCCAGGTGGCGAGCAAGGAATCCAGCGGTCTCTTATATAGCCGACGAACAATGAGGTATTCGACGGCAACCCCGATCAATCCAGCCGTCACCGCGGCAAGCCCCTGCGCAATGGCAAGCGGCACGCCGAGCTTCACAAGTCCGACCGTCACATAGGCTCCGCACATGATGAACTCGCCATGCGCCATGTTGATGACGCCCATCATGCCGAACACGATCGCAAGACCTGCGGCCGAGAGGATTAGAAACGCGAAGACGTCGGCGAATTGGTAAAATACCGAGAATAGTTCAGCCGACATCGTCGGTCTCCCGCTCCTTCGTCATGGACGCCGCAGCGATGCGGCGTCCGCGCAATTCAAAGTCATGATCCGATGAGTGGCGTCACGACTTGTTCGGCAAATGACTCGGCGTGTACTGGTCCTTGTCATTCTTCTTGGTGAGGTCGCAGCCGATGTCGCCAAGCCAGTACGGCTTGATCGTTCCGTAGTCCTTCACGACGGTCACCTCATGTTGAGGACCGACGGAGATCAGACGCATGCGGTGAGAAGTGTGCTGGCTCTTCGGGTCGATGCAGACCTTGCCTTCGGGTGCATCGATGCAGGCCTCACCAGTTGCGATCACCTTGCGCATGTCCTCGAGCTTGGTCGATTTCGCCTTCTCGACCAGCGCCTTGTACATGTAGAGCGCGTTATAGGCGTTGTAGCCCATGTCGTTGATGTAGAGTTCATCGGGGAACTTCGCGTGCCAGCGCTTCTTGAAGTCGTTGGCTTCGGGCGTATCGATCTCCTCGAACCAGTTCGCGGTCGCATGCATGTTGTTGAGCGCCGGCGGCTTGAACCGCTTGTGCTCGAAGCCGAGCATGACCTTGATCGACGAGCCCATCGGCAAATTGAGCTTTGCCGCGGCGGCCTGCTCGAAGAACGAGTCCTGGGCGGCGCCGACATTGATGGTCAGGAGCCAATCCGGCTTCGCCTTCTGGATATTCTGGATCGTCTGCGCGAACTGCGAAACGCCGAGCGGGATGAATTCCTCGCCGACGACCTCGCCGCCGAGATCCTTCATGATCTTGCGGTTCCACTCCGCCGAGATCTGTCCGAAATTGTAGTCGGCAGCGATGACGTAGACCTTCTTTCCGAACTTCTCGACCATCCAGGGGATCAGCGTCGAGAACTGCTGCTCGGGGACCGCCCCCATGCTGATCATGCTCGCGTCGCAGACGCCGCCTTCGTACTGGTTGGTGTAGAAATACGGCGTGGTCGTCCGATCGATGATCGGCCGGACGGCCTCGCGCGAAGCGGACGTGATGCCTCCGATCAGCACATCGACCTTGTCGCGACTGAGCAGACGTCGCGCAAACTCTTGATAGCGGGCATTGTCGCCCTGTGGATCGAGATGGATGAGCTCGATCTGCCGCCCGAGGATGCCGCCGCTCTTGTTGATCTCCTCGACCGCAAGCTGCGAGCCGTGAAGTTTCGGCATGCCCATGAATGCCAGATCGCCGGAGACGTCCTCGAGCAGACCGACCTTCAGCGGCGGCTCGGCTGCCTGCGTGGCACCGAACGCTGCCGTCCCCAGCACGACGCCAAGAAGAGCGGTCCGGAGCAGATGTCCTGATTTCATTGAAATGTCCCCTTGTTGAAAAGCGGCTGAAATTTACGCCTTGAGGTAGGTTTTCAGGATCGATGCACCCATCGTGTATTTCGGGTCGACCATGTTGCCGAGCCGCATGCGCCCGGTCTGGCTGAGCAGCATGTACGCGTCGATCTCGTCGAAGCCGTAATCCGCGCTCATCCATCGCGTGAGTTCGCGGTAGGCGATGCGGGCCGCATCCTCGAGCGGGCGTGCGCTGCCGATGGTCATGATGAAATCGCGCGTCTCCAGACGGGGCCAGGCAAAGCTCCAGTTCTTGATCAGATCGATCTGGAGCGTGACCGTCGCACGCTGTTCGAGCGCAACGCCGGAGAGTTCGCCATCTCCCTGTGTTGCATGGCAGTCGCCGACGTAAAGAAGCCCGCCCTCGGCATGCACGGGCAAATAAAGAACGGCCCCGGGTGCGACATCGGGCAGGTCCATGTTGCCGCCATGATAGTCCGGCTGCAACGAGGAGATTGCCTCGATCTCGGGCGAGACACCAATCGTGCCGATGAACGGCTCGTAGGGCAGCGTGATCTTGTCGTTCCAGCGCACGCCGTTCCTGTCGACATGCAGCTTGCGGACGCGCTCAGGCAGCGGTGGATTGAGCATCGCTGTCGAGCTCGTCCCGACAAGCCCGCCGAACTCAGGGATGATGCAGGTCGTTCCGGCCGGCTGCTCGCCGCGAGTCTCAACGTCGTGGATATAAACGGCAAGGCAATCGCCCTTCTTGGCGCCCTTCACTGCGATCGGCCCGCATTGCGGGTTGAGGTAGGGAAAGTTCAGTTTCGCCGTCGGACTGTCGCTCTCGCTCGTAAGCACGCCGCCGAACGCGTCCTCGGTCTCGACGACAACGACCTCTCCCGGATCGATCGACAGCGTCGGCTTCGCATAGGGTCCGTAGACGTAGTGAAAGCCCCCCTGCTGCTCGATCGTCAAACTACGTTTCGTGCCGGCCACCCCCTTGGCGAGGCCGCGCTTCGACATGATGGAACTCTGCAACCAATCTTCTGCTGTCATGCGAACGGCTCCTTGGATCAGAGAGCGGGATGATGCTTGTGCCAATCGGTGACGCGCTGGAACGCGTCACCCGCATGGACAAGACCCGCTTCATCGAAATGGCGGCCGACAAACTGAAAGGCGACCGGGCCGCCGTTCGGGGCGAAACCGCCCGGAAGCGTAATGGTCGGGCTTCCGGTCATGTCGAACGGACAGGTGAAGCGCAGCAATCCGGCGATCAGGGAAGCGTCTTCGCCGAGCGTTGCCATCGTCGCGAGCGTGGGTGCGGCAAAGGCTTGGGCCGGCACAGCGATGAGATCGACCGTCTCAAACAACCGTCGCACCGCGCCGCGAAACGCTTCGCGCCGCAGCACGATCTTCTGATAGTCGGCGCCGGACTGCTGCAGGCCGAGATCGAGCAGCCCCGCAAGCGCGGGACCGTATTCGCCCTTGCGCGACGGGTAGGTCGCCTCGTGCGCAACCGCTGCCTCGATGCCGCAAAGCGGAAACCAGTCGTCGACAATGGCCTTGGTATCCGGAAAGGCGATCTCGCCGATTTCTGCGCCGAGGTCCACCGCGACCCGCAAAGCTTCACTGAGGACCTTGCTTGCGGCCTCATCGGTGCCTTCGCTGGTCCAGCGCCGATCGACACCGATCGCAACGCCCCGCAGACTGCCGGACAGGCCGGCAAGATAGTCCGGCACGGCCAGCGGCACGGCGGTGGTGTCCTTGGCGTCCTCGCCCGCGATCGCGCCGAGCATGGCACCGCAATCGACCGCGCTGCGCGTCATCGGCCCGATATGATCCAGCGTCGCCGCGAGTTCGAACGCGCCATAGCGACTGACCCGCCCCCAGGTCGGCTTCAGCCCGGTGATGCCGTTGGCTGCGGATGGAAAGCGGATCGAGCCGCCGGTGTCGGTGCCGAGCGAGCCGAAGCAGAGGCCGGCTGCGGTGGCGGAACCCGAACCGCTCGACGACGCGCCCGACCACAAATCCACGTTCCATGGATTTTTCGGTGGGTCGATCTTCGGATGATGATCGGCGTAGGCACCTTCGGTCTGCTGCAGCTTGCCAAGGATGATCGCGCCCGCCTCTTTCAGGCGCGCAACGACCGTGGCATCCTCACTCGGACGGAAGTCGCGATGGATGGTCATTCCATGCGCGGCCGGTGCGCCCTTGACCCAGCAAAGATCCTTGATCGCAACCGGCACGCCGTGCAGCGGCCCCTTGACCTTACCAGAGGAGATTTCCTTTTCTGCTGCCGTCGCTTCCGCAAGCGCGGAATCAGCCATGACACAGGCGTAACTCTTGAGCTTGGGATCGAGCCGATCAATCCGTTCAAGCATCGCCTTTGTCACTTCGACAGGCGACAGCTTCTTCGCCTGTATCTGCTGCCCAACCTCGACCAACCCGAGATAGCAAATATCTGTCGTCGGCATCGCCTTTTGTTCCTCGCTCGTCGCTTCCCAGGCGCATCAGGCCGATCGTCGCGCACGCGCCATCGGCCTGGCGACACGCATGTTTCGCCAGTTTCTTGTACGGCAAAAGAAAAAAGCCACCCGCCCCTCCGGAATGAGGTGACGAATGGCTCAAATGCCGCTGCTATGGTCTATCGCATGGGCTCAAGATCGAACGGAGCAGTCGCCGCTGGGATCAGGACGTCATCGGCCTGACCGAAGCAAATTACGGTTCGACAGTAAGCCCGGCAGTCAAAAATTCTAGGTTCGTGCCTAGCGCATTGTCAACGAGGGAGGTTGCACAAATTTCGCGAGCGTCATGCGCAGTAAATCGGCAAGACCTCTTGCACCGATATCGGCGATGATGATTTCCTCAGGGCTCCGTCTCGTCGAAAGCCATCAATGACAAAGCCGTCGGTTCCAGTTGGCATCATATGTTCGCACTCCGGGCCCTATCAGGCCATGGGCCGCGAGATATTGAAGAGCGCCCTCATGGCGGTCGACGAGATCAACAATCACCCTGACTTTGATTTCTCGCTCACCGCGCATGTCCGCGATCCCCGCGGGGTCATTTCGGAATACCACACGGTTTGCGATGACCTCATTCGCAACGCAGGCGTCGAGCATATCATCGGCTGCTACACTTCGGCCTCGCGCAAGCAAGTGCTGCCGATCGTCGAGCGAACCGATCGCCTGCTCTGGTACCCTGCCCGTTACGAAGGGTTCGAATGCTCCGACAACGTCATCTATGTCGGCGCGTCGCCCAACCATAATGTGCTGCCGCTCGTGCGCTACGTGCTCGACAATTTATCACGACACATCTTCTGCGTCGGATCCAACTATGTCTGGACCTGGGAGACCAATCGCGTCACCCGCGAACTGGTAACAGCGGCGCAGGGAAGCATCCTTGCCGAACGGCTGCTCGAGCTGGGCGAAAGCGCAGTCGGGCACATCGTCGACGAAATCGTCCGCCGCAAGCCGCCCGTCGTCTTCAATACGCTCGTCGGCAGTTCGAGCTACGATTTCATCCGCGCCTTTCATGCCGCTACCACGGCGGCCGGTCTCGACATTCCGATGCTGAGTTGCAGCCTCTGCGAGCCGGAGCTCAAGATAGTCGGACCCGCATCCGCAGGATGCATCACGTCGTCAGCCTATTTCGAGAGCATCCGCCTGCCCGAGAACCTCGCCTTCGTGCAGCGCTGGAAGGCGCGTCATGGCGAAGCCAGCAGCCCCTGCGTCGATGGACAATCCACCTATGTCGCGGTGTATCTCTTGGCGCGCGCGCTGCATCGGGCCGGGACGTCTAACATTGGTGAGGTGCGGCGCGCGGCCGCCGGCTATCGCTACAATTCGCCGCAGGGACCGGTCTGGATCGATGGTGCCAATAACCATTGCGTCCTTACGCCGCGTCTGGCCGTCTCGAATGCGCAGGGACAGTTCGACATCTTCTGGGAGTCCGACGCACCGGTTAAGCCGGATCCCTATTTGACGCAGCTCGACATCGCCGCCGGACCCGTGCGTGAGAAGTCAAGGGACGGAACGTCGCCGAGTGCGCTTCATTTGCGGGTTGTGAAATGAGCAAACCGTCTTCATTTTCCCTCCGCGGCCGCAAGGCCCTCGTCGCCATCAAGGACGAGCGCGACCTGTCGATCGTCAGGCGCCAGTTCGAACGTCTGGGAATCGACGTCCTGACATGGGAGCAAGGAAGCGCTCTCGCGTGTCAGTCGGATGTGACGCTGATCGACGATGAATTCCTGCCGCTGACCTCGCCGACGCAGCGGGCCTTGCTTGGACAATGTCCTGTCATCGCCCTGCTCGGCACGGAGACTCCAAGCCGGCTGAAGCTGGTGCTGGAACTCGACCCGGCGTCATTTCTGGTCAAGCCGCTGCGCTCAGCCGGCATCTACGCCGCACTGGTGATGGCGTTCGAGCGGGCCGAGCGCACCAACGAATTGAAGCAACAAGTCCTCAAGCTGGAAGAACGCCTGCGCTCGCGCCGCGTCGTATTGGCTGCCGTCCTTCAGGTGATGCACACGCACTCCGTTGCCGAACCTGCCGCTTTTGCGCTGATCCGGCGAGCTGCCATGGAGCAGCGCAAAACCATCGAGCAGATGTCGGCCGAAATCGCCGCGAACGGCAGCCTACCCCGCGCGACAGGATAGATTCGCGATGATCTAGTCGTTCTTCCTGGAAATTTCGGTGCCGGTCACCAGCGTCACCTCGCCATCGATGATGGGCTTGCCGACGCCGAAGAAGCGGAGGACGGCGTCGGAATTGTTGTGCATATCCATCGCTGCGCGATCGACGTAGCGCTCGTAGGTCGTGAACACACACGGGTCGATCGTGTCCTGCGATATGTAATAGCCGACAGTCGTCGTTTCGTTCGCGCGAACGCTCGCTGCGACTTCGAGCAGCGCCTGACGCATGACGGCCTCATGGCCCTTCTTGGCCCGGATAATCGCGGTGATGGTCAACATGTCGCCCTCCCCCGGCTCACGGATGATCGGCGGCGCCAGATCATCGTCCGGCTCGCGCAGCGCGAACATGCCATCTGTTCGCCTAATCGCTCAAGCCGTGACGCCGCTCCTGTGCATAGCGCACCAACGCGGCGAAGCGGTAGATGCCGTGGACGAACTTGCCATAGGGCATGGTGATGAACAGCGCGAACACGGCGCCGAGATGCAGCGCGAGCAGCGGTCCCATCGCCGGCGTCTCGCGCAACAGCAGCAGCGCCATTCCGGTGATGCCCGTCAGGAACAGCATGGCGATGAACCCGACATCCATGCCATAGCTGGTATCATCGAGCAGCGCGGGATCACGCTGTCCTTTCGCCAGGAGCAGCCCGATCGGCCCGACGATCAGGCCGATGCCGCCGAGCGAGCCAAGCACGACCGGCACGTCCCACCACGGATAGGGCGCCTCGCGTCCCAGGAGATAGTGATAGAGCGTGGCAACCGACGTCGCCGCAAAGCACAGCAGGAAGCCGTAGAAGGTGAGATGGTGATAGAGCTTACGCCGATCGGTGGGCCGATCGTCCTCATTGTAGCAGCCGACCCCGCCGCCATGGAGATAGCGCAGCTCACCGGCATCGCGAATCGCCTGGAAGATCGAGCCGCCGTCGGCGTGCCCACCGATCGGCTCGCCAATATCGCGCCAGAATGCGCGCACGCTCATGACGAGGGCCAGGATCGCATAGAGAAAAGCCGCGCTGAACAGCGCCGCCATCGTGTTATGAGGCATCAGTTTATAGAAGGCGCCAGGGCCGGTATGGATGCCGAAAAGCACACTCGGATCGTTGAAGGCGGCAAAGCCGAGGATGAAGGCGGCCATGCTGAAGGCGGCAATCAGGCTGATGACGAGCCCATTGCGTGCGAACACGCCGGACAGCGCGCGCGGCCAGGCATAGGCGGCATAGGATTCGGCGCGCGCCACCGCCAGCGTCTTCGGCACATTGACGTTGAACTCATGCGGCGGCGAGAACTGGCAGTCGACATAGCAGGCGCCGCAGGCGTGACAGAGATTGGCGAGATAGTTGAGGTCGCCGTCGGAGAACGACCGGCGCATCTCCATCGCGGGGAAGACCGCGCACAGCCCCTCGCAATAGCGACACGAATTGCAGACCGTCATCAGACGATCGGCTTCCTGCAAGATCCTAGTTCCGTGCATTCTTTGCCGCTTCCCGTCCTGCGATCCGGCCGAACACGCTGCCGATGGTCATGCCGATGCCGGCGGCATAGCCGCGTCCCAGCACATTGCCGGCCATGATCTCGCCGGCGGCGAACATGTTGGCGGAAGGTTTGCCATCCTTCATCAGCATCCGCGCCTGCTTGTTCACGCGCGTGCCGAGATAGGTGAAGGTGATGCCGGGCCGCACCGGATAGGCGAGATAAGGCGGCGTCTCGATCCGGCGCGCCCAATGCGTCTTCGGCGGCACGATGCCTTCGGTGCGGCAATCATCGAGGATGGTGTGATCGAAGGTGCCGGGCCGCACCGCGGCGTTGAACTCGGTGATGGTCTTTTCCAGCGCCGCCGGATCAAGCTCGAGCTTGCCGGCAAGCTCGGCGATCGTACCGCCCGCGATCGGCGGGAACAGCGTCGGCATGAAGCTGGTCACGACTGTCGAATCGAAAATGATATGGGCGATCTGGTCGGGCTGTGCGGCGACCAGCCGGCCCCAGATCGCATAGCGCTTCGGCCAGATGTCCTCGCCTTCGTCGTAGAAGCGCTCGGCGTGTTTGTTGACGACGATGCCGAACACGACGGAATCATGGCGTGTGATGATGCCGCCGTCGAATTTCGGCGCGCGGGCGTCGATCGCCACCGCGTGGCACTGCGTGGGATCGCCGACCTGGTGCACGCCCTTGGCCAGCAGCATCTTCAGGATCGAGCCGCGATTATAGGGCGTGCCGCGGATCAGGAAGTTGTCGGCGGCCTCGCCCCAATATTCCCTGAGCCATTCGATGTTGGCTTCGAAACCGCCGGCGGCGGCCACCAGCGTTGAGGCGCTTACCTCCGTTGTGCCGTCGATCGGCCGCCTCAGTTCGGCCGAGAGGAACATGCCGTCCTCGACCTTGATATCGACGACTTCGGCATCATAGCGGATGTCGACGCCAAGCCGTTCCGCGGTGAGATAGAGCGCGTTCAGCATCGCGCGTCCGCCGCCGAGGAAGAACGAATTGGTGCGGCCAAGGCTGAGCGTGCCGCCGAGCGAGGGCTGCCAGCGCACCCCCTGTTCCACGATCCAGTCCAGGATGTCCTTGGACTCGCGGATCATGAACCTGGCGAGGTCCTCGTCGGTCTCCCCGCCGGTCACCCGCAACAGATCGTCCCAGAATTCCTCCTCGGTGTAGGGACCGGTGAGGATCTCGGTCGCGGCGTCGTGGGCGCAGCGCATGTTGCGCGTATGGCGCGTATTGCCGCCGCGGTAGAACTTTGGCGCCCCCTCCAGCACCAGCACGGAAGCGCCCGCACGGCGCGCGCTGATCGCCGCGCACATGGCCGCGTTGCCGCCACCGATCACCAGCACGTCGTATTTGCTGCTCATTCCCTCTGCCCAACCGAAAGGCCATTTTCGGCGCTTTCCGGGATGCCTGCACCATTGTCCATTTCTGTATACAAAGATATACATAAGCACCGCAAGCGCCGTCTTTGCATGGGATTGATGCGCTTTGCGACCGGAGACAGGATGGCAAAGCGGCCAAACAAGGCGATCGGATCGATTTCGCGCGGTTCCGGCGTTCAGCTCGGGGAAGCCGTGTTCCGCTCATTGTGCGAGGCGCTGAAGGCGGGAGCCTATCGGGCCGGAGACCGGCTGCGGGAAGAAGAGGTGGCACAGCGGCTGAAGGTCAGCCGCACGCCGGTACGCGAAGCGCTGGGTCGGCTTGCGGCGCGCGGTTTCGTGGCGCCGGCGGGCGGACGGGGGCTGATCGTCCGCAGCCTCGATATCGGCGAGGTGCTCGAGCTTTATACCATGCGCGAGATCCTGGAAGGCTCGGCCGCCCGGCTCGCCGCCGAACACGCCTCGCAGCCCGAGATCGATGCCCTGACCGACATCGAGCAGGCCTTTGCGGAACACCCGGACGATCCAGTCGAGATGGCAGAGCTCAACCGCGCCTTCCATGAAGCGATCTGCCGCGCTGCCCGCAATCGCTATCTCGGTAATGCTTCCAGGGAGCTGCAGGATTGGATTGCGCTGCTCGGCCCCACCACATTCTCCGTGGCCGGCCGCCCGTCGACCAGCCGCAGGGAACATCGCGCCATCATCAGCGCTATCGCGGCCCGCGACAGCGACAAGGCGGAGAAGCTGGCGCGCACCCATATCCGGGAAGCGCTGCGCTGCCGCCTGAAACTTCTGCAGAAGCAATAGCGCATGCTGCGCGCTATTTCCTTGCCCG
This sequence comes from Bradyrhizobium sp. Leo114, assembly GCF_055229415.2. Classification (NCBI taxonomy): domain Bacteria; kingdom Pseudomonadati; phylum Pseudomonadota; class Alphaproteobacteria; order Hyphomicrobiales; family Nitrobacteraceae; genus Bradyrhizobium; species Bradyrhizobium sp. Leo114. The sequence continues at coordinate 91,315 of NZ_JBUYEN020000022.1, forward strand.
CCGCTGCGTACGCGCCGTCCCCTCGAGCGGTGGGATGGCGCGGTCCAGGAGCTCGGTCGGACCGCCGAGCGAGCGCGTCAGCCGCGCCGCCGCTTGCGACAGCAGCGATGACATCGTCTTGATACTGTCCTTGGTGAAGCGCGGCTTGGGGCCGGACAGCGACAGCGCGCCGACGAGCTTGCCGTTCGGCCCGAACACGGGACAGGCAATGCCGGCACAGTCCGGGTCGCGCTCGCCGAACGAAACCGCAATGCCGCCCTTGCTGATGGGATCGTAGGCCTCGCCGCTCTCGCCATCGAACGCCAGGATGACTCGTCCTGCGGCGCCGCGGTCGAGCGGCAGCAGCATGCCGGCCTCGACGCGGTCGAGCGTCGAGTGCTGGGAATCGATGCGAAACACGCACAAGCGGCGCTTGCCGTCATGTCGGACGTGGAACGACGGACTTTCCGTGCCCGCGGCCACGAGTTGCCGCAGGACCGGCATCACCTGGTCATGCAGATTATTGGCGCGCTGATAGATCGCGCCCAATCGGAACGGCGTCGGCCCGAGATGGTAGCGGCCGTCGGTGAGCTGCACGAGATAGCCGAATTCCTGCAGCGAGGTCATCAGCCGCAGCAGCGTGCTCTTGTACATCCCGGTGTGCCGCGACAGCTCGGCGAGACTCATCGGCTCCGGCCTTTCCTCGAACGCCCCCAGGATAGTGAGCGCACGGTCGACGGCGGCAACGCCGGGCGAACGCATGGTGCTTCCTATTTGGAGAAGCCGGCGGAATCGATCAGCTTTGCGATGACTGGAAAATACGCATCCCCCATCCCCTTGTCGATCGTCTCCTCGAAAATGCTGCGCAGGAGCGCTGCGCCCCGCAGGTTCAGGCCGGCCTGGCCGCCCAGCTCAAGCGCATAGGTCAGATCCTTCAGTGCATATTCGGTCGAGAATGCCCGCAGCGGGAATTCCTTCGGCACGATCGCCTTCATGCCGTGATTGCGGAGCGCAAAACTGTCCGCCGACCCCTTGGACAGGGTTTCCAGCAGCAGCTTTGGTTCGACGCCGCTGTGGCTCGCGACGGCAACAGCTTCTGCCAATGCATTGACCGTCTCGAACAGCACCATGTTGTTCAGGATCTTCGTCACCTGGCCGGCGCCGGTGCCGCCGCAGAGCGTGACGTCGGTGGCGAAATGCCGGATCACCGGCTCGACCTTGGCAAACGCATCGACTGTGGCGCCAACCATCACGCTGAGCGTGCCATCCTGCGCCGCCTGGCGGGTGCGCGCGATCGGCGCGTCGATCCACAGCGCGCGCTTTTCCGCCAGGCGCCGCGCAAACTCGCGGGTCATGCCGACTTCGGAGGTACCGAGGTCGATCACGGTCTGACCGCTTCGGATCGATTGCGCGATGCCGCCCTCGAAGGCCGATGACACATGCTTCGCGCTCGGCAGGCAGATGAAGGTGATCTCGCTGCCGCTGACAACATCGGCAATCGACCCGGCGGCCACGCCGCCATCGGCGACGACCCGGGCCAGCGGCTCCGCCGAAAGGTCGAACGCCAGCACCTTCTGTCCGCTCTTGCGCACCAGATTGCGGCAGATCGGCTCGCCCATGACGCCAAGACCGATGAACCCGATTGTCCCTGTCATGCAGGCATTCTCCTCACACTTTGGGGCGGCGCCCCGCCCGTCTCGATAACTTCACTTGACCAGCGGACAGCCGCCTTCGCTCATGGGCCGGAACACCTCTTCGCCAGGCCTCGAGCTGACGATTCGGTAGTAGTCGTACTTGTACTTCGATTCTTCCGGCTTCTTCACCTGCACCAGATACATGGTGTGCAGCACCCGTCCATCAGGACGAATCGCGACATCCTTGTTGTACATGTCGTTGACCTTCATCTCGTGCATCTTGGCGGCAACAGCGGTCGCATCCGTCGTTCCGGCCGCCTTCACCGCGGCGAGATAGTGGTGGACGCCGCTATAGACGCCGGCCTGGACCATGCTGGCGACCTTGCCATCCATCAACGCCGCATAGCGCTTCGACCAGGCACGGGTGTCATCGTTGAGGTCCCAGTAGAAGGAGGTCGTCACCTGCAGGCCTTGCGTCGCCTTCAGCCCGAGCGAGTTGACGTCGGTGATGAAGACAAGGAGACCCGCCAGCTTCTGCCCACCCTCGACGATGCCGAACTCGCCGGCCTGCTTGATCGCGGTCTGCACGTCCGCACCCGAGGTAGCAAGCCCGACGACATCGGCCTTCGAGCCTTGCGCCTGCAGCAGGAACGAGGCGAAGTCCGCCGTGCCGAGCGGGTGCGCGGCCGAACCGATCACCTTGCCGCCGGCGGCCTCGATGAACTTGGTGGCGTCGCGCTGCAACGCATGGCCAAAGGCATAGTCTGCCGTAACGAAGTACCAGGTCTTGCCGCCGGCGCGCGTGATCGCATCGCTGGTCAGCTTCGACAGCGCATAGGTGTCGTAATTGAAGTGAAAGCTGATCGGCGAGCAGGACTTTCCGGTGAAGTCGGACGAGCCTGGGCCGCTGATCACGAAAATCTTGTTCTTCTGCCGCGCGATTTCGAGGATGGCAAAGCCGGCGGACGATGCGGCACCATCAGCGATCATGTCGACGCCTTCATTGTCGAACCATTTGCGCGCGGTGGCGGAGGCAATGTCCGGCTTGTTCTGGTGATCGGCGGTGATGATCTCGATCTTCTTGCCGAGGATTTCGTTGCCGAAATCCTCCGCCGCGAGCTTCGCCGCGGCCACCGAGCCGCGGCCGCCATTGTCGGCGAACACACCGGATTGGTCGTTGAGCACGCCGATTCGAATGACGTTATCGGCTGCCGACGCGACACTCACCTGCGCGGCCAGCACGGCCGCGATTATCAAACGCAACTTCATCAATACGCTCCCTACCTAACTCAAGTATTCTGTCCGTTCAGAATGTCCTGCAGCACTGGAGCGATGTAGGCGCGGAATTGCGCTGGATTCTCGCTCATCGGGAAATGGCCGAGCCGCTCCATGATCGTGGCCTTGGCGCCGGGAATGCTCGCGGCGGTACGCAGCGTGTCCTCCGGCGTGCAGGAAAAATCGTATTCGCCGGTCAAGAGATAGAGCGGGCACTGGCGCGCATCGATCTGGCCGACGCGGCCGCGCAAATCGCCGTCGACTCGGTAGAAATAGAGATCGCCCTTGAAGATGCCGGGACCGCCCTGCTTGTAGCCCCAAAGGGTCTCGTCGCGCGCGACCACTGGACCGTTCGGCGCGATCAGGCCCGAGACCAGCGCCGCGCAAACTTCGCCGCCATGGACATCGGACCGGTTCAGCCATGCCGTGTCGTACCAGGGCTGCTGGAAATCGGCGGCCTCAAGGCCGATCAACGCGCGAAACTCGCTGGCGTGCGAGATCGCAAGATTGAGGACGATACGGCCGCCGATCGAGCAGCCCATCACCACCGGCCGATCGAGATTCAGCGCGCTGCAAAAGGCGCGGATGATGGCCGTGTAGGTCGCGGTCGTCAGCCTGTACTCGTTGCCATACTGGCTGTCCGGCGGGTTCGACTTGCCGTGCCGGGGCATGTCGAACGCGATGATGCGGAATCGCTTCGTGAACTCTTCGTCGACCAGCAAATGGCGCCACTGCCGCGCATCGGAGCCGGCGGTGTGCAGGCAGACCAGGGGAATACCGGTGCCATTCTCCTCGAAATAGATGCGGTTGATCTCGCCATCGATCTCGACATGGACGTAGCGTCCGACGATCGGTTCGACAAAGCCGCTCATGGCGCGCTCACCAATCCGCTGCGACGTGGCAGCGCCAGGAGATCCTTGAAGTACTGCAGGTGCGACATGAAGGGATGCAGATCGCCTTCCAGTGTCGCCTCCCCGCGCTTGGTAAGCGCGAGCAGATCGTGCCAGCCCGGCGGCGGCACCGCCTGCCAATAGGCGCGATACGCGGCCGGCGTCGCGCGATAGGCGAAGCGCCAGGACCGCATCAGCACCGGCGCGGGAGTCATATCGAGGATGCGCCCGCCGCAAATGGTCACATGAAAGGGCTGCACCGTGGGTCCGAGCAGGCACTCCACGTCAAGCAGCCGGCCGCGGCCGATCAGCTTCTCGTCGCGCGACAGCAACTCTGGAATGGTCTTGAACGCATCGACCACCTGATTGTCGAACGCAACAGATGGCCGGTCGGTCGATGCCGCATCAGGGTTCACGCTCGATTCCTCCGGGCCGTTCGTTCTGCAGAACAGAACGATGTTCTATTTTTCTGCCACCCGTTTAAACGCACTTCCTGGCTGAACTCAAGGGGGTTCGGCCGCGGTTGGCGGTCGAGCCAGCGCTAAAGGTATTTCCGCGCGATCCGAGGGAGCGCGGGCATCACCACAATGGCGGCGGGATGATCCGTGCCCGGCTAACGCGCCGGGGAGATTCTCTGTAATGAGGCGATGTCAGCGCGGTTGATCGCGGGAAGACGTCGAATGCAAGCGCGTCGACCGCCGCTGCTGGCGCCAATAATATATTTCGATCGAGGCCGGAGCGCTCAATGCGCGCCAAGGCAGCCGTCTTACGGTAAAATCACCGGCGTTGCGGCGTTTCGTCGTCCTGCTGTGAGCTGGCTTCATCCGCCGCCGGGAATATGGCGTCATAGATCGCACGCGCTTCCCGGATAAGCCGGGCCCGCTCGAGCTCAGACTTTGGAACAAATCGAACGACTTCACCCATATGCGGCTCCAAGCCAGATTGGGGCAGTTCCCCGTTGGATGACAACTATCATTTCAAATAGATCGTAAATCCTGTCTGGATCCGCATCCCATCTGTCCCGATGCGGGCATAAAATGATCGTGAAGTCGCGTGAGAGAAGGAACCGAAGGTCCCCGACCATTTCCTCGAAACGGTGACGACTGCCGAACTGATCGCTGCTTTGTCGACGACTTCTGATTCAAAGGAGACAGTTCAATGACCGCTCGCATCGAGACACCCGTCGCAGTCGCGGCGGAGCAAACAAATCCCGAGATCGTCAACCAGGACAGGCGCAAGTTGCTGACTGCCACCGCGATGGGAATCGCTGTCGCAAGCGCGGCCAGCCTGTTTCCCGCCTATCCGGCGCCGGCTGACACAAGCGATGCGATCCGGCCGTTCCGCGTCAACGTCCCCGAAGAAGACCTCGTTGAGCTTCGCCGGCGGATCGTAGCGACGCGCTGGCCCGACCGCGAGACGGTCAATGACCAGTCGCAGGGCATCCAACTCGGCACGCTCAAGCCGCTCGTCGAATATTGGGGCAAAGGCTACGACTGGCGAAAGGCGGAAGCGAAGCTGAACTCTCTGCCCCAGTTCATGACCGAGATCGACGGCCTCGATATTTATTTTATTCACGTCCGCTCCAAGCATCCCAATGCGCTACCGGTCATCATCACCCATGGCTGGCCGGGCTCGGTGTTCGAGAACCTCAAGGTCATCGGTCCGCTCACGGATCCGACTGCCCACGGCGGACGCGCGCAGGACGCCTTCGACGTGGTCATCCCTTCGATGCCGGGCTTTGGCTTCTCCGGCAAGCCGACCGACACCGGGTGGGGTCCCGACCGCATCGCGCGAAGCTGGGCGGAGCTGATGCAGCGCCTTGGCTACACGAAATACGTCGCGCAGGGCGGCGACTGGGGCTCGCCCGTGTCGAGCGCGATGGCGCGCCTGGCGCCGGCAGGCCTGCTCGGCATCCACATCAACCTGCCGGCGGTCGTGCCATCGGAGATTGCCGCTGTGATCGCCGCCGGTGGGCCGGCGCCGGAGGGACTGTCCGAGAAGGAACGCGCGGCGTTCGACGCGCTCAGCGCGGCAGCCAAAAAAGGCAACAGGTCGTACGCGGTGATCATGGGCGCGCGGCCCCAGACCATCGGCTACGCCTTGGCGGACTCTCCGACAGGTCTCGCAGCATGGATGCTCGGCCATCCCGGCTTCACGAATTGGACCTACGACAACAGCGATCCAGAAAAGTCGCCTGACGAGGTGCTCGACGACATCACGCTTTACTGGCTGACGAACAGCGCAACGTCGGCGGCGCGGATCTATTGGGAATACGGCGGTGGGCGCAGCCCTGTGCTGGCGGCCGGAGAAAAGACTTCCGAGATCTCGCCGCCGGTTGCCATCACGGTATTTCCGGGGGAAAGCTATCAAGCCCCGGAGACCTGGGCCCGACGCGCCTATCGCAACCTCATCCATTTCCACGAGGTCGAGAAGGGCGGCCACTTCGCGGCCTGGGAGCAGCCGGAGCTCTTCAGCGCGGAGATCCGAGCCGCGTTCAGGCCGCTGCGGCAATCGATGTGAGATGAACAGGCACGCCAACCGACGACCAACATCAGGGAGATATCCATGACCGGTGCAACCGAAGGCGTGAGAGTACGGGTCGACATGAAGCTGGAGATCCTCGTCATTCCCGTTTCGGATGTCGACCGCGCGAAGCAGTTCTACGCGAACCTTGGCTGGAGGCTGGATGCCGACTTCGCCGCGGGTGACTGGCGCGTGATCCAGTTCACGCCGCCTGGCTCGCCCTGTTCAGTCATCTTCGGCAAGAACGTCACCGCGGCGGCACCCGGCTCCGCGCAAGGCCTCTATCTGGTCGTCTCCGACATCGAAGCCGCCCGCAACGATCTGCTCAGTCGCGGCGTCAAGGTCAGCGAGGCCTTCCACGGCGGCGGCGACGTGCACACTGGCACTGACGAACCCTATTTGTTTGGCCGACTGCGGGTCAGCGGCCCCGATCCCGACCGTGGCAGCTATCAGTCGTTTGCCTCCTTCAGCGATCCTGATGGCAACGGCTGGCTGCTCCAGGAGATCACCGCGCGTTTGCCGGGACGGGTGGACACGGACGGCACGACATTCGCCTCGCGTACCGATCTCGCGAGCGCGCTCCGGCGTGCGGCGGCCGCACATGGCGAGCACGAGAAGCGGAATGGCGGCCAGCGCGATGAGAACTGGCCTGACTGGTACGCCGAGTACATCGTCAATGAACAGGCCGGCAAGCCATTGCCATCATAGCAACGGCGTTGCCCGCAGCGCGTCGGTCAGTCGCCGCTCCATGAAGCAGAGCGGCGACTGGACGCGGAGTGGCTGCGCTGCCCTCAGGCCCGCTGCGGCATCGCCACGGGCAAGTCGTGCTGCGCCACCGGCTCGTCGGCGGCGATATCCTCCCGATAGGTCTCGGGCCCGATCCACACCGCGATCACCGTACACAGCGACAGGAACATCGCGTAGCAGGCGACCGGCCACCAACTGCCATAGGCCGCGACCAGCGCCGTTGCGACGAACGGCGCCGGACCGCCCGCAAGCAGCGAGCCGAGCTCGCGCGCAAACGCGAATCCCGCAAAACGCCGCTGCGGCGGGAACAGCTCGGCGAAGTAAGCGGCTTGCGGTCCGAACATCGCGGCCGTCACCACGGCCCGTGCCAGGATGAAGGCCACCGCGATCCAGATCCATTCTTTGGTACCGACCATCCAGAAGAACGGGAACGCCAGCGCCACGCCGGCGAGCGCGCCAAACATGTAGACCGGCCGCCGTCCGATGCGATCGGACAGCGCCGCAAAGCCGAGGATCGCAAACAGTTCAACGGTGAACGCGAGCATCAGCGCGCTCAGCGCCTCCGATTTCGGGACGCCCACCGTGGTGATGACGTAGCTGAGGCCGAACACCGGGAAGAAATAGCCGAGCCCGTTCTCGGCCATCCGCGCGCCCAGCACGACCAGGAAGTTGCGCGGATGCTGGCGCAGCGCCTCCATGGCCGGATTGCGCTCGATCTTGCCGCGCGCGACGACGGCCTCGGTATAGACAGGCGTTTCCGTCACGCGCAGGCGCACGAAGATGCCGACCAGGATCAACAGGAAGCTCGCCAGGAACGGCAGGCGCCAGCCCCAGCTCAACATCGCCTCGCGCGGCAGCATGGTCACCAGCGCAAAGGCGCCGGCGGCAAGCAGATTGCCGACGGATACGCCAAGCGGCGCGAAGCCGCCCCAGAAGCCGCGATGCCTCGCCGGCGCGTTCTCAACGAGATAGATCACCGCTCCGCCATATTCGGCGCCGGCGCCGAGGCCCTGCACCACGCGCATTGCGACCAGCAGCAATGGCGCCCAGATCCCAATCTGATTGTAGGTCGGCAGCAGCCCGATCGCGGTAGTGCCGATGCCGATCATCAGCAGCGTCGCGACCAGCACCGGCTTGCGGCCATAGCGATCACCCATGATGCCGAAAATGATGCCGCCCAATGGGCGCACCACGAAGCCGACACCGAAGGTCAGGAATGCCAGCAGCGTTCCGACGACGGGATCGCTCTTGGGAAAGAACAGCTCGCCGAACACCAGCGCAGCGGCCGTGCCATAGAGGAAGAAGTCATACCATTCGAGCGCGGAGCCGACGCTCGCAGCAAGGATCACACGTAAACGCGATTGGCCGGCGCCGCCCGCCTTGAGCTCGGTCATTGGTTTCCATCCCTGTTGTTTGTTTATTGATCGTCGCAAGCGGGAAGCCCGCGGGTGTTGCTCCCCGCGGGCTTCGTCAGATGTCTTTCAGGCAGCGCGCGTGAAGTAGCTCTTTTTCGACGCGGACTGCGTTTCGTAGATCGAGCCTTGGCGCTTCGGCGGCGGCAGCGGCATGCGCACGGGAACGTTGGTCATGCGCGGCGCGACAACCGAGCCGCCGGCGAGCAGACGGCTATCGAACTCGGCAAAGTCCTTCACGCCGGCCAGCGGCCAGGCATCGCTTGCCGCGACCTCATAGAGCAGAAGGTTGCGCGGGCGGTTTGAGGTGTTCGTCGCCGAGCCGTGCAGCGCGCGCACGTGATGGAATGACATGCTGCCGGCCTTGCCGATGCAGGGCACCGCACGCTTGATCTCGTCCTGAATCGAGTCAGGGTCGATCAGGCCGGCGAAGCAGCCATCCTCGCCGTGGTGATCCCACATGGTATCGCCGACATGCGATCCCGGTGTCACCAGCATCGGCCCGTTTTCCAGATCGCAATCGTCGAGCAGCACGCCGATCGCAAGGATGTCGTCATTGGTGTGGGGATAGAACGCCCAATCCTGATGCCACTCGACCGGCGAGCCGTACTGCGCGGATTTCATGTTGAGCTTGGAGCCATGCAGGCGCAGGCCAGGGCCGATCAGCTTGGTAAGGATGGAGATGACCGGCTCGCTGCGCACGATCTGATCGAAGATCGGGTGCACCTTGTGCGGCGCCTTGATGCGGCGGACCCTCGGGTTCTCTTGGGTGTGGCCGGGTTCGAGGTCATAGACGTCGGTGTGCTCGGTGACATCAGCGGCACCGGCGACCAGTTCAGCCAGCACGGTGCGGACCCGCGCCAGAGTATCCTTATCGAGCACCTCGGGGACGACGATCACCCCGTCGCGCCGGTAGGTCTGGACCACTTCGTCTGAAATCATACGGCGGTTCCTCCTTTCGTTATGCTAGCGCTACTATGGCCGAATGTTAGCGCTATCATATGCAATGCTAGCGCTGTCACTATGGATGCGCAATCCGGAATCGTGCAGATTCACCTCCACTATGGGTTCCAACCTGACCGAGACCGAAATCATTTCCGAAGAGGCGGCCCCGACGCTGTCGGCGGTGGCGAAACGCGCCGGCGTCTCATCGATCACCGTGAGCCGGGTGGTCCGATTGCCGGATCTGGTCGCGCCGGAAACCCGCGCCCGGGTCGAGAAGGCGATGCGGGAACTCGGCTACGTGCCCAACCTGGTCGCCGGAGCGCTTGCGAGTGCGAAGACCAATTCGGTCGGCGTCCTGGTGCCGACGATCGCCAACTCGATCTTTGCCGACACCGTGCAGGGCCTCTCTGACAAGCTTGAACCGCTCGGCTATTCCGTGATCCTCGCGCAGTCGCGCTACGACGCCGCACGCGAGGACCGCATGCTCGCGGCGCTGCTGTCGCGGCGGCCGGAAGCGATCATCATGGTCGGCTCGCCCGCAACCGAGGACGGCAAGCGCCTGCTGCGTCACGCGCGGATTCCGATCGTCGAAACCTGGGAGCTGCCGATCGATCCGATCGATGCCGTTGCCGGTTTCGACAATTACGAGGCCGGCGTCGCGGTCGCGCGGCACTTCATCGCGCAAGGGCGTCAGCATCTTGCCTTCATCGGCGGCGACGACCCGCGCGGCACGCGGCGATGGCTCGGCTTTGAGGACCACGCACTGGCGCACGGGTTACAACCGCCGCGCCGGCTGATCCTCGAACGCAACGCGTCCGGCAGTGTCGCCGCGCATGCGAACTTGCCCGGTGTCGATGCCGTGTTCGCAGCCAATGACGCTCATGCCATCGGCTTCATGGCCGGCCTGCGCAAGGCCGGGCTGCTGCGCGACGGCCCGGCCGCGGCGCAGCCGGTCGCGGTCGTCGGCCTCGGCGATCTCGAGATGGGACGGCTGATCTCGCCGAGTCTGAGCACCATCAGCGTCCATGGCGATGCGATCGGCCGCACCGCGGCGACACTGACGCTCGAGCGCGGCGGCGAACGCCGGATCGATCTCGGCTTCGAACTGGTGCTGCGCGACAGCGGCTAGCGCGCGATCGGCGATCGTGATCGCGCTGAAGACTTTGGAATGCGCTGCTCGCGCAACGCATCGGCTGACAGACAAACCACTTCGGAAATCTGCATGAGCTGTCTGGCGAGAGGACTGGTCTTGCGCCAGACCATGCCGATGGTTCGCGACGGTTGCGGGTCCTTGAAACGGGCGATCGACACCGATGCCGAGCGTGTCTCCACCCCCATGGCCATTTCCGGAATCAAGGTGACGCCGATGCCGGCGCCGACCATCTGGACGAGCGTGGACAGCGAGCTCGCTTCCAGCACCTCGCGTGGCGGCGATGATTTCATGTTGCAGAACGACAGCGCCTGTTCGCGAAAGCAATGTCCCTCCTCCAGCAGGAGAAGCTTCATTTCGCGCAGCGCTTCGCTGCTCGGCACCGGCGTTCCCTCATCCTCGCCCGGCCGCACCAGCAGGAAATTTTCCGTGAACAGCGCGACCTCGGTCAACGAAGGTTCGGACACCGGCAGGGCGACAATGGCCGTGTCGAGCCGGCCTTCCGCCAGTTCCTTGATCAGCTTCGGCGTCACCGTCTCGCGGACGTGAATGTCGAGTTCAGGATGCATCTGCGTGAGATTGCCGATCACCTTGGGCAGCAGATAGGGAGCAATCGTAGGAATCATGCCTATGCGCAAGCGCCCGACGAGCTGGTCCCGCGACGCCCGCGCGAAGTCCCCGAGTTCATCGACCGAACGCAGGATTTCGCGGACGCGCTGGGCGAGTTCTTCGCCGAACTTCGTCAGCACGACCTGCCGGGCGCTGCGCTCGATCAGCACGCCGCCGAGCGCCTCTTCCAATTCCTTGATCTGCATCGAGAGCGCCGGCTGCGTGATGGCGCATGCCTCCGCCGCACGCCCGAAATGGCCGTGACGCGCCAGCGCGTCAAAGTAACGAAGCTGTCGCAGGGTAAACTGGATCATCAGGATATCTTATCGGTACAATCACGAAAGTCAATTTCACCTGATGATAACGGTCGTTTAGAGTCGTTCAAGACCGACCAGAAACTGCCAACCAGACCCGACCAGAAACTGCCGAAGGAGGCGATGATGGATGACAAGACAAAATGCCCGGTCGCGGGCGGAAAACACAGATTTACCAACCGTGACTGGTGGCCAGGACACTTGGACGTCCAGGTCCTGCACCGGAATTCCGACCTGTCCGATCCGATGGACGCGGAGTTCGACTATGCCAAGGAATTCAAGACGCTCGACCTGAACGCGGTCATTAAGGACCTGACCGCCCTGATGACGGACTCCCAGGAGTGGTGGCCCGCCGACTTCGGCCACTACGGCGGCCTGATGATCCGCATGGCCTGGCACAGCGCGGGCACTTACCGCATTACAGACGGCCGCGGTGGCGCCGGCGCCGGTCAGCAGCGTTTCGCTCCGCTCAACAGCTGGCCGGATAACGCCAACCTCGACAAGGCCCGCCGCCTGCTCTGGCCGATCAAGCAGAAATACGGCCGCAAGATCTCCTGGGCCGACCTGATGGTTCTTGCCGGCAACGTCGCGCTGGAATCGATGGGCTTCAAGACGTTTGGCTTCGCGGGTGGCCGCGTCGACGTCTGGGAGCCGGAAGAACTGTACTGGGGTCCGGAAGGTACCTGGCTCGGCGACGAACGCTACAGCGGCGAGCGCCAGTTGGCCGAGCCGCTCGGCGCGGTGCAGATGGGCCTTATCTACGTCAATCCGGAAGGCCCGAACGGCAAGCCGGACCCGGTCGCCGCGGCGCACGACATCCGCGAGACCTTCTTCCGCATGGCGATGAACGACGAAGAAACCGTCGCGCTGATCGCCGGCGGCCACACCTTCGGCAAGACCCACGGCGCCGGCGATCCGTCGCTCGTCGGTTCGGAGCCGGAAGCCGGTGCGCTGGAGGATCAGGGCCTCGGCTGGAAGAGCAAATTCGGCACCGGTATCGGCGCTGATGCGATCACCGGCGGCCCCGAGGTGATCTGGTCCCAGACCCCGGTGCAGTGGAGCAACTACTTCTTCGAGAACCTGTTCAAGTACGAATGGGAGTTGGTGAAAAGCCCGGCCGGTGCCTGGCAGTGGCAGGCAAAGGGCGCGGAAGCGACGATCCCGGACCCGTTCGACAAATCGAAGAAGCGTCTGCCGACCATGCTGACCACCGACCTGTCGCTGCGCCTCGATCCCGCCTACGAGAAGATCTCACGCCGCTTCTATGAGAACCCCGACCAGTTCGCGGACGCCTTCGCCCGCGCCTGGTTCAAGCTCACCCACCGCGACATGGGTCCGATCGTGCGCTATCTCGGCCCGCTGGTGCCGAAGGAAACGCTGATCTGGCAGGACCCGATCCCGGCCGTGGATCATCCGCTGATCGACGACAAGGATGTCGAAGCGCTGAAGGCGAAGATCCTCGCCTCCGGCCTGTCGGTGCAGCAGCTGGTCTCGACCGCATGGGCCTCGGCGTCCACTTTCCGCGGCTCGGACAAGCGCGGCGGCGCCAACGGCGCGCGCATCCGCTTGAGCCCGCAGAAGGACTGGGAGGCGAACGAGCCGGCGCAGCTCAAGAGCGTGCTGCAGAAGCTCGAAGCCATCCAGAGCGAGTTCAACGGATCGCAGAAGGGCGGCAAGAAGGTCTCGCTCGCCGACCTGATCGTGCTCGCCGGCAGCGCCGCGGTGGAGAAGGCCGCCAAGGACGGCGGCACCGACGTGAAGGTCCCCTTCGCGCCCGGACGCATGGACGCCTCGCAGGAGCAGACCGATGTCGCCTCCTTCGCCCCGCTCGAGCCGCGGGCCGATGGCTTCCGCAACTACATCGGCAAAAAGCATCAGTTCATGCAGCCCGAGGAAGCCCTGGTGGACCGCGCGCAACTGCTGCGGCTCACCGCGCCGGAGATGACGGTCCTGCTCGGTGGACTGCGCGTCCTCGGCGCCAATGTCGGCCAGTCGAAGCATGGTGTCCTCACCACCAAGCCCGGCACGCTGACCAACGACTTCTTCCTCAACCTGCTCGACATGCGCACGCAGTGGAGTGACGTCGGGAATGGCGTATACGAGGGCCGCGACCGCAAGAGCAACGAGCTGAAGTGGACCGGGACCCGCGTCGACCTGATCTTCGGTTCGCACTCGCAGCTCCGCGCGATCGGCGAAGTCTATGCCTGCACCGACTCGAAGGAGAAGTTCGTGAAGGACTTCGTGGCGGCTTGGACCAAGGTCATGAACCTCGATCGCTACGACCTCAGAGCGGCCGCTTGAGGCGCTAGAGGCTGTCGCAAGCGACAACCAAGAAATCAGGGCGGCGTTTCAACTCGAAGCGCCGCCCTCTTTGCGTCCACCGTGCCGTGCCGGCGTCGGCCCCACCTATCCGCCTCAACTGACCCGCCCGCACGACAATCCTCCACCAGATCCCGCTGCGGCGCAGCATGCAAAATGAGACTGCCCGTCAAGCCGCGCGGCGCGGAGACGTCCGCGCTGCATCCGCCATCGGTTAGCTTTCGCCCAACAACCAGACGTCGCGGCCGTCGCAAACACGCGGGCCGCATGCAAGACGCTGCAAAATGGGAGGAGGAGAGCGATGTTGAAAGGCAGTGTGGGACTGATCGCGCTAGGCAGCCTGTTGCTTTCGGGCGCCGCAGTCGCGCAGGAGAAGATCAAGGTCGGCGTCACCGCAACGCTCGAAGGCACCTACACCGTGCTTGGCGAGGACGGCATCCGCGGTTTCCAGACCGCGCTCAATACGCTCGGCAAGAAGGTCGGCGACAAGGAGCTCGAATTCGTCATCGCCTCGACGGATGCGACACCCGATTCCGCGGTGCGCGCGGTGCGCAAGCTGATCGAGCAGGACAAGGTGCAGATCCTGCTCTCGCCGCTCTCCGGCGACGAAGGCATCGCGGTGAAGAATTTTGCCAAGTCCCGCCCCGAGCTGACCTTCGTCAACGCCGCGTCCGGTGCGCAGGAGACGACCTATGTCGACCCGGCCCCGAACTTCTTCCGCTACAACATGGACGGCGCGCAGTGGCAGGTCGGTCTCGGCAAATACGCCTATGACACCAAGGGCTATCGCAAGATCGCGACCGTCGGTGAGGATTACTCCTTCATCTACACTCAGGTGTTCGGTCTCGTGCTTGAATTCTGCGGCGCCGGGGGACAGGTCACGAACCGGCAATGGGTGCCGCTCGGCACCAAGGACTTCGCCTCCGTGATCGCCGCTCTGCCCGACGATGTCGATGCGATCTATCTCGGCCTCGGCGGTGCCGATGCCGTCAACTTCCTCAACCAGTATCAGCAGGCCGGCGGCAAGGCGCATCTGATGGGCGGCTCGATCATGATCGACCAGACCATCCTGTCCTCCAAGGGCAACGCCAAGAACGCGTTGATCGGCACCATCGCCGCGAGCGGCCAGGCCGACACCTGGGAGGATCCCGGCTGGCAGAAATTCGTGAAGGCCTATCAGGACTCCTTCCCGCCGAACAAACGCTTCCCGAGCCCCTCGCTGCTTGCCACCAATTATTACGGCTCGACCATGGCGCTGATCCTGGCGCTGCGTGAGGTCAATGGCGACCTCAGCAATAACCAGGCAAAGCTCAAGGACGCGCTGGCCAAGATCGAGCTCGACGCGCCCAACGGCAAGATCAAGCTCGATTCCAACCGGCAGGCAATCGGCACCAATTTCGTGACCGAGGTGGTGGATGACGGCAAGGGCGCCCTGTTCAGCAAGGTCGTGAAGGTGATCCCGAACGTGAACCAGACGCTCGGTTACGATCCGGCGGTGTTCGCCAAGATCGGCCTGCCGAGCCGCACTATTCCGGAATGCAAGAAGTACTGACCTAATTTTTGCAGGTGCGAACTGACCGTCGGCGACGGGAGCGAGGCGTCGTTGCGCTTGCGTTCTCTTCCCGGATGTTGAACGCTGGTTGCAAAAGACAAGAACATCCCGCGGGAGGGAGGGCATGAGCAAAGCGCTTGCCGTCTTCCACGGCCGGTTCGGTCGCGCGACGGTCTATCAGTTGAACCGTCCCTTCAACGTGCATGCGCACCGCGAAGGACATCTGATCTTCCATGTCGGCGGCACACCGGCGCAGATCGACGTCTGCGATCAGCGGCGGCTCCTCACCGAGGATTCCGTCGTCGCAGTCAACCCGTGGGAGCCGCACAACTTCCTGCCGGCGGACATGGACAGGGGCGCGATCTTCTTCGTGCTTTATGTCAACGCGGAATGGTTTGCGCCCGACACGCCGTGCACGCAGGGCCTGCGCTTCGGCCGCACTCATTTCAAACGCAGCGACACGCTCGACCGGCTGATCCGCCACACCGCGGCGCTTGTGTGCGGTGCCCCCTCGCTCAAGAGCCTCGATGGCGAATTGCGGCGCCTGATCGATCTCAGCTACGAGGAAAGCTGGCGGCAAACCGAAGCCCGGCAGGAAATTCGCACGACTGCGGCGATCACCGATTTTCGCATCCGCAAATCCGTCAAACTATTGTCCGAAAGTCCCGGCGCCGAGATCGAATTGGATTCGATCGCCCGCGCCTCCGGCCTGTCGCGGCCGCACTTCTATCGCTTGTTCCGCACCCAGACCGGCGTCACGCCGCACCTCTATCGCAATACGGTGATGATGGAGCAGGCGCTGGACGCGCTGGTCGCCACCGAAGCGCCGATCGCCGATATCGGCTACGATCTCGGCTTCTCCTCGCAAAGCGGCTTCACCCGCTTCTTCGCCGCCAATGTCGGCATGGCCCCGACCGACTACCGCCGCGCCGCCAAGGTGCTGCGCCCGTAACGCCGACTTCACCTCTCCCGCTTGCGGGAGAGGTCGGCGCGTAAGCGCCGGGTGAGGGCTCTCTCCGCATCGGGAGTCCCAATGCGGAAACACCCTCGCCCCATCCCTCTCCCGCAAGCGGGAGAGGGAGCGCAGCGCGGCCTGCGGATGCAATCCGACCTGATCCTTGAGCCGATAAAAGATACTCCCGGTCAAATCCGCCCGCTCGGCCCGCACTAAGATGCGGACAACGCGATCCGAAAAAGACGATCGCGAGCCTTGAGGGAACGCACGTCGATGGCACGGTTCATCGAACGCCATCCGGCATGGGCGCTGATCGCGATCATCGCGGTCGCGCTCCTGCTGTGGCTGGTCTTCGCGGTGTGGCCGCCCGGCCTGGAGCAGGCGATCGGCCGCAAGCGCGTCTTCCTCAACGCCATCTTCAACGGCATCACGCTCGGCGGCCTCTATTTCCTCGTCGCGAGCGGCTTCACGCTGATCTTCGGCTTGATGCGCAACGTCAACCTGGCGCATGGCTCGCTCTACCTGTTCGGCGGCTATGTCGGCTACGCCATCAGCGCCTGGACCGGCTCCTGGATCTTGAGCTTCGCGGTTGCTTTCCTCGCGGTCGGCCTCGTCGGCGTGCTCCTGCAGATCCTGGTGTTCCGCCGCATGGAGGGGCAGGACCTGCGGCAAACCATGGTGACGATCGGGCTTGCGATCGTGTTTGCCGATTTGATGCTGTGGGTGTTCGGCGGCGATTTCTACCAGATCCCGACGCCGAGCTGGCTGATCGGCCCGGTGCAGCTTCCGTTCATCACCGCGGTCAAATCCTCCGGCGAGCCGGTCTATCTGCAATATCCGATGGTGCGGCTCGCGATCTTCGCTGCCTCTGTCGTGATCGGCATCGCGATGTGGCTGGCGCTGAACCGCACGCGGATCGGCATGATCGTGCGGGCGGGAGTCGATGATCGCGACATATTGGCCGCGACCGGCGTGCAGATCCAGGCCGTGTTCGTGCTGGTGTTCGCGCTCGGCGCAGGATTGGCCGGCATCGCGGGCGTGGTCGGCGGCACCTTCCAATCAATTTCGCCGGGCGAGGATACGCGCTTCCTGCTCGCTTCCCTCGTGGTCGTGATCGTCGGCGGCATGGGGTCGATCCCGGGCGCTGCGCTCGGCGCCGTCATCATCGGTCTCGCCGAGCAGCTCGGCTCGGTCTACATCCCGACCTACGCCATCGTCGTCACCTTCCTGATCATGGTCCTGGTCCTGGCGCTGCGGCCGCAGGGCCTGCTCGCGAGGCGATGACATGTCGTTGACGCAGCTTCATGCACCAGCGACCGCGGTGGAACGTCCGAAGTTCCGTGCCTGGCCCGAGCTCAACAATCCCGCCGCCTGGCTGGTCGCGCTGATCCTCGTGATTATGCCGCTGATCGCGAACGGCTTCTTCCTGATCGAGATCTTCGGCACCTCGCTGATCCTCGGCATTATCGCGCTCAGCCTGATGTTCCTCGCCGGCTATGGCGGCATGGTCAGCCTGATGCAGCTCACCATTGCGGGCTTCGCCGGCTACATGGTCGCGGTGTTCGGCGTCAGCGGCAACGCCAATATCAGCCTCGGCTGGCCGTGGTGGCTGGCGACGCCAATGGCGCTGGTACTCGCGACGATCTTCGGCACGCTCGGCGGCGCGCTCGCGGTCCGCACCGAGGGCATCTACACCATCATGATCACGCTCGCGATCGGCGCGGCGTTCTACTATTTCACCAACCAGAACTGGGCCATCTTCAACGGCCATACCGGCATCAACACGGTCGCCACGCCGCAGTTCTGGGGGGTCGACTGGCGCTCCGATATCCCCTTCTACTATCTAGTCCTCGGCGTCGCCGCGCTCTGCTATTTCGCAGTCCTATATGTCTCGCGCGCCCCATTCGGGCTTGCGCTGCAAGGCGTGCGCGACAATTCCCGCCGCATGGCGGCACTCGGCTTCAACGTCAACGCGCACCGCGTCGCGGCCTATGCGTTCGCATCCTTCATTGCCGGGCTCGGCGGCGTATTGCAGGTCTGGAACTACCGGCAGATCTCGCCCGGCTCGGTCGGCGTCGAACGCTGCATCGACATCCTGATCATCGCCGTGGTCGGCGGCATCACCCGGCCGGTCGGCCCCTTCATCGGCGCGCTCATCTTCGTCATCCTGCGCACCTTCGCGCTCGATGTCCTGATCAAATTCGGACTCGACGGCAATCGCTTCCGCCTCCTGATCGGGCTCGGCTTCCTCGCGATCGTGTTCTGGTCGTCGGATGGCGTGATCGGCCTTTGGGAGCGCTGGGGCCGCCGCCAGACACGAACCTCAAGCAGCACCGTTGGACGCCGCCATGGATAGCGCCGCCCATCGCCTCTCCGCGGTCGGCGCCGGCGCCGCGCTGGAATTGCGTGGCGTGACGCGATTGTTCGGCGCGCTGGCCGCGCTCACCGACGTGACGATGACGGTGCGGCCCGGCGAGCGGCGCGCGGTGCTCGGCTCCAACGGCGCCGGCAAGACCACGCTGTTCAACTGCATCACTGGCGATTTCCCGCCCTCGTCCGGCACCATCCGCTTCTTCGGCGAGGACGTCACCCGCTTTCCGCCCTATGAGCGGATCCGCCGCGGCCTGCGCCGCACCTACCAGATATCGGCGCTGTTCCCGGGCCTCACCGTGCAGGACAATGTCTACCTCGCCTGCCGCGGCGTCTCGCGCGGACGCTTCTCCTTCCTGCGTCCGGGAGCGAACGATGCGCTCATGCAGGCGACGGAGACGCTGGTGCAGGCGGTCCACCTCACCGCCGTGAAAGACCAGCGCGTCGCCGAGCTCGCCCATGGCCAGCAGCGCCAGCTCGAAATCGCGCTCGCACTCGCCGGCGCGCCGCGCTTCATCCTGTTCGACGAGCCGGCGGCGGGCCTGTCGCCGGCGGAACGGCTCGAGCTGATCGAGATACTGACCTCGTTGCCTGCGCATATCGGCTACATCATCATCGAGCACGACATGGACGTCGCGCTGCGCGTCGTCGAGAGCGTCACGATGATGCACAACGGCCGCGTCTTCAAGGAGGGCCTGCCGCGCGAGATCGAGTCCGATCCCGAAGTGCAGGAGCTCTATCTCGGAGGTGGACATGAGTGATATCCGCCGCGCCGCGCCCGCCTTGGAGGTCAGAGGCCTCGACGTCTACTACGGCCATTCGCATGCGCTGCAAGGCGTCGACCTCACGCTCGATTCCGGCGTGTTCTCGGTGGTCGGCCGCAACGGCATGGGCAAGACCACGCTGTGCAAGACCATCATGGGCCTTGTCCGGGCCAGCGGTGGTTCCGTGCGCGTTCGCGGCGAGGACGTCACGCACATGAGCCCGGCCCGGATCGCGCGGCTCGGCGTCGGCTATGTGCCGCAGGGGCGGCGCCTGTGGCGCTCGCTCAGCGTCGACGAGCATTTGCAGCTCGCCGGCGGGATGCGCCGCGGCCCGTGGACGATCGAGCGGATCTACGACACCTTCCCCCGCCTAGCCGAGCGCAAGGATCATGGCGGCAGCCAGCTCTCCGGCGGCGAGCAGCAGATGCTCGCGATCTCGCGCGCGCTGCTGACCAATCCGCATCTGTTGATCATGGACGAGCCAACCGAGGGCTTGGCGCCGGTGATCGTCGCACAGGTCGAGGAGATGCTGGTCCGCCTCGGCGAAGACGGCGACATGTCGGTGCTGGTGATCGAGCAGAACATCGGCGTGGCGACGGCGGTCTCCAAGAACGTCGCCATCATGGTCAACGGCCGCATCAACCGCATCATCGATTCCGTGCGGCTCGCCGCCGACCGCGAGTTGCAGCAGCGCCTACTCGGCGTCGGGCTCCATGGCGATGTTGCAGCCGATATCGACGCCGGCCCCGCAAAGCCCGAGCCGGACGCCGCGCCGCAGCCTGCACGTGCCAAGGGCCCGGTCCGCATCTACATCTCCAACCCCACGCCGCCGACGCGCTGGTCGCAGCCGGTGCCGATCGCCCGCATCGAGGCCGCCGCGCGAACGCATTCGGCCGGCGTCACACGGCTCGAAGAGAGCACCCGGCAGCGACGCGAACCTGCGGCCACCGTGCAGGCCGCGGGCCCGCCGGCCGTGCTGGTCGTCGGCACGCTCGACACCAAGGGACCGGAGCTCCGCTTCATCCGCGACATCATCGCGGCAAGCGGGCTGCGCACCCGGCTGGTCGACGTCTCCACCAGCGGCAAGCAGACGACCTGCGACGTCTCCGCCCAGGAGATCGCGCTGAACCATGGCCGCGGCGGATCGGGCGTGTTCGGCGCCGATCGCGGCGCCTCGGTCAACGCGATGGCGGACGCTTTTGCGAAATGGCTGCGCCGGCAGGGCAATGTCACCGGCATCATCTCGGCCGGCGGCTCCGGCGGCGCCTCGCTGGTCGCGCCCGCGATGCGCGCCCTGCCCATCGGCGTGCCCAAGATCATCATCTCCTCCGTCGCCTCGGGCGACGTCGGCCCCTATGTAGGCCCGGCCGACATCATGATGATGTATTCGGTGACCGACGTCCAAGGCCTCAACTCGATCTCGCGCGCGGTGCTCTCCAACGGCGCCAATGCGCTGGTCGGCATGGTCAAAGCGCGTCTCGACGAGCGCAGCGCCCGCCAGCGCGAGACCGGCAGCGGCCTTCCCGCCGTCGGCATCACCATGTTCGGCGTGACCACGCCTGCGGTGCAGAAGATAGCGGCTGCGCTAAAAGACGATTTCGAGTGTCTGGTGTTCCACGCCACCGGCGTCGGCGGCCGCTCGATGGAGAAGCTCGTCGATTCCGGACAGCTCGCCGCCGTCATCGATCTGACAACCACAGAGATTTGCGATCTCCTGATGGGCGGCGTCTTCCCAGCCACGGACGATCGCTTCGGGGCGATCATCCGCAGCCGCGTGCCCTATGTCGGTTCGGTCGGCGCGCTCGACATGGTCAATTTCGGCGCGCCCGACACCATTCCGGAGCGCTACCGCCAGCGCAAATTCCACGTCCACAACCCGCAGGTCACGTTGATGCGGACGACAGTGGAAGAGAACGAGCGCATGGGCCGCTGGATCGGCGAACGGCTGAACCAGATGGATGGGCCCGTGCGCTTCTTCCTGCCCGAGGGCGGCGTCTCCGCGCTCGATGCGTCGGGCCAGCCGTTCTGGGATCCTGACGCCGACGCGGCGCTGTTCCGCGCACTGGAGCGGACGGTGCGCCAGACCGGCAACCGCCAGCTCATTCGCATCAAGCGCAACATCAACGATCCCGAATTTGCGGCTGCGATCGTAGCCGCGTTCCGTCCTCTGCTCGGACGCGCCGGTGGACGGCGGAGAGTGGCGAGGTGACCCATGGCCAGGTTTGAACGCGCGGCGCTGTTGAAGAGGTTTCGCGACATGGCGGCCAGGGGCGAGCCGATCGTCGGCGGCGGCGCCGGCACTGGCCTTTCCGCCAAATGCGAGGAAGCCGGCGGGGTCGACCTGATCGTGATCTACAATTCCGGGCGCTACCGCATGGCGGGCCGTGGCTCGCTCGCCGGCCTAATGCCTTACGGCGACGCCAACGCAATCGTGCTGGAGATGGCGGGCGAAGTGCTGCCAGTCGTGACCAACACGCCGGTGCTCGCCGGCGTCAACGGCACCGATCCGTTCCGCGACATGGACCTGTTCCTCGACCAGCTCAAGGCGCTCGGATTCTCCGGCGTGCAGAACTTTCCGACCGTCGGCCTGATCGACGGGATCTTCCGCGCCAATCTCGAGGAGACCGGCATGTCCTATGCGCTGGAGATCGAGATGATTGCCAAAGCCCACGACAAGGACATGCTGACGACGCCTTACGTCTTCAGCGAGACCGAAGCGGCGGCGATGGCGATTGCCGGCGCCGATATCATCGTCTGCCATCTCGGCCTGACCACCGGCGGCTCGATCGGGGCGCAGACCGCGCTCAAGCTCGAGGACTGCCCGGCCCGCATCGATGCCTGGGCCGAGGCCGCCCTCAGCGTCAATCCGCACATCCTGGTGCTCGCGCATGGCGGTCCGATCGCGGACCCCGCCGACGCCGATTTCATCATGAAGAAGACCCGCAAATGCCACGGCTTCTATGGCGCCTCCTCGCTGGAGCGCCTTCCGGTCGAGCGGGCGCTCACGGATCAGGTACGCAAGTTCAAGGCGATCGGCGCCCGCTAGCGCCGAGCAAGGGAGGTTAGGATGTCAGGGATTCTCATCGGCGAATTGATCCTCTGGCTCATCGTGGCGATCATCGCGATCGTCGTCATCGTCTACATCGTCAACTGGCTCTATCACCGCTCGTCGAAGGAAGTGTCCTTTGTCCGCACCGGCTTCCTCGGCGAACGCGTCGTGATCAATGGCGGCGCCTTCGTGCTGCCTTTCATCCACGACTACACGCCGGTCAACATGAACGTGCTGCCGATGGGGATCGTGCGCTCCAAGCAGGACGCCGTCATCACCCGAGACCGCATGCGCGTCGATATCGAAGCGGATTTTTACGTCCGCGTGCAGCCGACCCGCGAAGCCGTCTCGATCGCAGCCGCCACGCTCGGCCGCCGCACCATGGAGCCGGAACAGCTCCATACGCTGCTCTCCGGCAAGTTCGTCTCCGCCATCCGCTCGGTCGCCTCCGAAATGACCATGGAGCAGATGCACGAGCAGCGCGGCGACTATGTCGCCCGCGTCAAGGCTGCCGCTGCTCAGGCGCTCGCCCAGAACGGCCTCGAGCTCGAATCCGTCGCGATCACCGATCTCGACCAAACCGACCTCGAGTTCTTCAATCCCTCCAACCGTTTCGATGCCGAAGGTCTCACCCGCCTGATGGAGGACATCGAGGCCAAGCGCAAACTGCGTAACGACATCGAGCAGGACTCGATGATCAAGATCCGCTCCCGCAATCTGGAGGCCGAGAGGCAGGCTCTCGAGATCGAGCGCGAGAGCGAGACCGCGCGGCTGGAACAGGAGCGCGACATCGAGATGCGCCGCGCCCTGCAGCGCACCGAAGTGGCGCGCGAACGCGCGCTGCGCGAGACCGAGGCCGAGCAGGCCCAGATCACCGCGCGCGAAGCGATCGAGAAGGCGCGCATCGCCAACGAGCAGGCGATCACGGAGGCCCGCATCGCCTCCGAACGCGAGACCCGGCAGAAGGAAATCGAACGGACGCGTGCGGTCGAGGAACGGGAGCTCTTGGCCCGCGAGGAGATCGAGAAAGCCCGGATCGCCAATCAGCGCTCGGTCGACACCGCGCGGATCGCCTCCGAGCGCGAGGTGCGCCAGCGTGAGATCGAGCGCATGCGCACCGTGGAGGAGGCCGAGATCGCGGCGCGCGAAGCGATCGAGAAGGCCCGCATCCAGCAGGATCGCGTCGTCACAGATGCCCGTATCGCCAATGAGGAAGAGACCCGGCGCCGCGAAATCGAGCGCACGCGCACGGTCGAGGAAGCCGAGATCGCTGCGAAGGAGGCGACCGAGAAGGCGCGCATCACCCAGACCATGACCGTCAATGTCGAGCGCATCGCCTCCGACGAACGTACCCGCGCGCTGGAGATCCAGCAGGTCCGCGCCATCCAGGAAGCGGAGATCGAGGCGCAGAAGGCAGTCGAGGCAGCGCGTATCGCTCGCGAGCGCACGCTCGCGGCCGAAAGAATTGCCGCCGAGCAGAATACGCGGCAATTGGAGATCGAACGCAACCAGGCGCTTGATGTCGCCGGCATCGCCGCGCGCGAAACCACCGAGGCCTCCCGTATCGCCCAGGAAGAACGCATCCGTTCGCTGGAGATTGCGCGCAACCGCGCCGTGGAAGAAGCCGACATCGCCTCGCGCGAGGCCATCGAGGCCGCGCGCATCGCGCAGGAGAAGTCCGTTGCCGCCGAGCGCATTCAGGCCGAGCGAGAGACGCGCGCCCTCGAAATTGCGCGCAGCGAAGCGATCGAGGCAGCCGACCTCAAGCGGCGCGACGCAATCGAGCGCCAGCGGATTGGGGTGGAGCTTGCGCTGGAATCCGAGCGGATCGCCTCCTCCAGGACCCGCGAGGTGCTCAATATCGACCAGAAGAAGACGATCGAGATCGCCGACGAGGAGCGCGTGATCGCGCTGTCCGCCAAGCGGTCCGAGCGCATCGATGCCGACCGCCAGGTCAGGCAGGCGGAAATCGTGGCGCGCAAGGAAGTCGAGACCACCGATGTCTCGCGCGAGCAGGCTCTGGAGGCAACACGGATCGAACGCCGCCGCGCCATCGAGCAGCTCGAGGTCGCGCGCGTCCAGTCGCTGCAGGAGGCCGAGATCGCCTCCCGCGAGGAGGTCGAGCGCGCTCGCATTGCCTCCGACCGCGGCCTCGACGAGGCCCGCATCGGCCGCGAGCGCGATCTACGGCGGCTCGAAGTCAATCGCGAGAAGGACGTCGAGACCGCTTTGATGGAGAAGGCGATCGTCCTCTATCAGAAATCGCTGGAGGAATCCGCAGCCAAGGTAGCGGCAGAAGACGCGCGGGTGCGCGCGACGGAAGCTGCCGAGCGCGTCGTCACCGCGCGCGAGAGCGAGATCGCACGACGCCGCAAGACAGTGGAGGTGCTGATCGCCGAGAAGCAGGCCGAGGAGACGCGCATCGCGGCCGAGGCCGAGCGGGTGCGCGCCGCGGTGGAGGCAGAGGCGCAGCGGCTACTCAACGAGGCGGAGAACGTGCTCACCGATCAGGCGCGCTACTCGCTGTTCCGCCGCAAGCTGCTCGACCGCATCGAGGGCATCGTGCGCGAGAGCGTCAAGCCGATGGAGAAGATCGAGGGCATCCGCATCCTCCAGGTCGACGGCCTCAATGGCAACGGCAATGGCAATGGGTCGTCGCGCAGCGCTACCGACGAGGTGATCGACTCCGCGCTGCGCTACCGGGTGCAGGCGCCCCTGATCGACTCCATCCTTTCCGACATCGGCGTCGAGGGCGGCAGCCTTGCCAAGATGCCCGGCCTGATCCGCGAGGCGCGCGACATGCAAGGCATCAAGGATTCCACGACCCGCAAGAGCGGTGAAGCCAAGCCGCCCCCAAGTCCGGCCACCGGCGAGCCGCGCCCGCCGCGCAAGAAGGAGTGAGCACGCGCCATGGCCAGGGTCTATGTCTCCACCGTCGTCAACGCCCGCAACGACCGCGTCTGGGCCCGCGTGCGCGACTTCAACGGCTTGCCGAACTGGCATCCGGCGATCGCGGAGAGCCGCATCGAAGGCGGCGAGCCCGCGGACAAGATCGGATGCGTCAGGGATTTCCGCCTGCGCAACGGCGATCGCATTCGCGAGAAGCTGCTGGGCCTGTCCGACTACGACATGTTCTGCACCTACTCCATCCTGGAATCGCCGATGGGGGTGGAGAACTATGTCGCGACGCTGCGGCTGACGCCGGTCACTGATGGCGACCAGACCTTCCTCGAATGGACCGCCGAGTTCGACTGCGCGCCCGAGCGCGAGGCCGAACTCGTGGGCAATATCGGCGGCGGCGTCTTCCAGGGCGGCTTCGATGCCCTCAAGCGCGCCTTCGGAGGCTAGCGCGATGCGATTGAGTCCACCCGCTGTCGCGACGATGTTCCACCTCTCCCCATCGGGGAGAGGTCGGCGCGAAGCGCCGGGTGAGGGGGTTCAGGTCCCACGAGAGACCGCCGCCCCTCACCCGGATCGCATTTTGCGATGCGATCCGACCTCTCCCCTGTGGGGAGAGGTGACAGTGACCGGAGGCTAGCGTGCCGCATATCGTCAAGAGCACGATCATCGATGCGCCGACCGAGGCGGTGTGGGGCGTGCTCCGCGATTTCAACGGCCACGACCGCTGGCATCCGGCAGTCGCGACCAGCACGATCGAGCGCGCACATGGCGCCGACAAGATCGGTTGCATCAGGCGGTTCAAGCTCAAGGACGGCTCGGAGCTGCGCGAGCAGTTGCTGGCGCTGTCCGACCTCGAGCAGTCCTTCAGCTACTGCCTGCTCGATACGCCGATCCCGATGTTCAACTATGTGGCGCATGTCCGCCTGCTGCCCGTCACCGACGGCGATCGCACCTTCTGGCACTGGGAATCGCGGTTCACGACGCGGCCGGAGGACAGCGCCAGCATCACGCAGACGGTTTCCGAAGAGATCTACCAGGCCGGCTTCGACGCCATTCGCCGGCACCTGAAGGAGGCCGCATGAGCGCGGAGGAATGCCCATGACCGTCACGGTAAGGACCTTTACCTCAACCGGCGAGGCAGCCGCGGCGCTCTCATCAGATCGCGGCGCGCGCTATTTCGGCGGCGGCACGCTGGTGATGCGCGCGCTGAACGAAGGCGATATCTCGATCTCCACCATTGTGCGCGCCAGCGACCACGCGCTGACGCGGATCGATGCGACCGGTTCCCGCGTCGCGATCGGCGCGGGCGTTACCTTTGCCCGCATCCTCGCCGAGCGCGATCTCGCCTTCCTGCACGCCGCAGCCCGCTCGATCGGCGGCCCGGCGGTACGCAACATGGGCACGGTCGGCGGCAATCTGTTCGCCGCGACCCCATATGGCGACTTCACCGTCGCGCTGCTCGCGCTCGACGCTATGGTTTCCGTGCAGGGCGGCCTCGGCAGCCGCGACGTGCCGATCGAGGAATTTTTGCAGACGCGTGAGCGGCAGACCGGCACGCTCGTGCTCGCGGTCTCCTTTCAGAAGCCCGCGAGCGCGGACGCCTTCCGCTATCGCAAGATCGCCCGCATCAAGCCGAAGGGCGGCGCCGTGATCACGCTCGCCGCGCATCTGCCTGTCAGCAGCGGCCGCATCGTCGGCGCACGCATCGCGCTCGGCTCGATGGCGCCGACACAGATTCGCGCCCGTGCCGCCGAGCGGGCGCTGGAGGGGCGCACGCTCGATGCAGCGACGATCAGCGCCGTCGCCGCGGCTGCGGTCGAAGGTACCTCGCCCGCCGACAACGCGCTCGCCTCCGGTTGGTACCGGCGTGAGATCGTCGGCGTTCACCTCCGACGTCTGCTGTCGGGTCAGGAGTAGGATCATCATGGCCAAGACCGCCCTGCAATTCCGACACAACGGCCGCGACGTCGCGATCTTCGTCGACGGCGGCACCAACCTCCTGGTCACGCTGCGCGAGTTGATCGGCGACATGACGCCGAAATTCGGCTGCGGCCAGGGCGGCTGCGGCGCCTGCAGCGTCCTGATCGACGGCGAATTGCATCTCTCCTGCCTGACGCTGGCCGAGACGGTCGCCGGCCGCTCGGTGGAAACGCTTGATGGCATCAAGGATGGCCCGAACCTGCATCCGGTGCAGCGCGCATTCGCCGACAATTTTGCCGCCCAGTGCGGCTATTGCACGCCGGGCATGCTGATGGCCGCCAAGGCGTTGCTCGACCGCAACCCGCAGCCGAGCCGCGCGGATGTGGTCGAAGCGATCTCGGGCAATATCTGCCGCTGCACCGGTTACGAACCCATCATCAATGCCGTGCTCGCCGCCGCCTCGGTCGGTCGTGCCCGCGCTTGAAGGACTTGAGCCATGCTGGAATTGCGCAAGGACATCTTCGCCGACGAACGCGACGACAATCTGAAAGAAATCGGCAAGGGCACGCAGCGGCAGGATATGCTCGGGCATGTCACGGGCACCTCAACCTATTTCGACGATCACAAGCTGCAGGGCATGCTGCATTTGAAGGTGGTTCGCAGCACCCATGCCCATGCGCGGCTGCGCCGCATCGACACCAGCGAGGCCGAGCGCGCGGCGGGCGTGCGCCGGATCATCCGCGGCAGCGACGTGCCGCGCAATCTCAACACCCTGCTCAGCCTGATCAATTTCGGTAAGGACGACGAGCCGTCGCTCGCGGTCGACAAGGCGCGCTACAAGGGCGAGCCGATCGTCGCCATCGTCGCCGACAGTCCGCGCGAGGCCTATGAGGCAATGGCGAGGGTCCGCATCGACTACGAGCCGCTATCGGCCGTGTTCGACGTCGAGGATGCGCTGAAGCCGGGCGCGCCCGTTGTCAACGAGACCTATCCGAAGAACGCGTTCATCTATCACGATATCTACGATCACCAGAAGCTGCGCTTCGGCGACGTCGAGCGCGGCCTCGCCGCGGCCGACCATGTGCTGGAGCAGCGCTACCAGATGTCGCCGATCGAGCACGCGCCGACCGAGACCAACGGCTCGATCGCCGCACCCGACACCAACGGCCGCTACATCGTCTACACCTCGACCCAGGCGCTGTTCTTCTCGCTCGACACCTGCGCCAAGATCCTCGACGTGCCCTCGAACACCTTTCACTTCATCGGCGGCACCGTGGGCGGCGGGTTCGGCGGCAAGGTCGATACGCTCACCGAGCCGCTCTCCATCCTCGGCGCCATGCTGACTGGGCGTCCGGTGCGCTACGTGTTCGGGCGCGAGGAAGAGATGCAATATGGCCCGCCGCGCGGCGCCGAGCGCATCTACATCAAGGATGGCGTGATGCGCGACGGGCGGATCGTGGCGCGCAAGATCCGCGCCTACTTCGACAGCGGCGCCTATACGCGCCTCTCCAGCTACGCCGCTGTCAAATGCGCCGCGCATCTGCCGGGCCCTTACACGATCCCCAACGTTTACGGCGACGTCTATTGCGTCTTCACCAATCGCACGCCAGCGACCGCGATGCGCGGCTTCGGCGTCACCGCGATGGATTTCGCGATCGAATGCCAGATGGACAAGCTCGCGCATCTCGTCGGCATGGACCCGATGGAGTTCCGCATCCTCAACGCCTATCGCGACGGCGACATGAAGGCGCATCGCCGCGAGGCCAAGAACTGCGCGCTGATCGAATGCGTCCAGGTCGCCGCCGAGAAGGCCAAATGGCCGATCCGCGAGGACTTCAAGCGCGCCTCCTCGCGCAAGGATGGCGGCGGCAGCCTCGCCGCGATCCCGCCGACGCCACGCGATTCCCACGCGCCGGTCGCGACGCCGTCGCAACAACGGACGACCTATGACCGCGCGCCGGCCGCTTCGCGCGAGCCGCCTCCGCCGTCACCACCACCACCACCTCCTCCTCCGCGGCCGCAGGCGCCATCGCATGGCGCCGCCCGCTTCTCCTCCGTCTTCGGCACCAGGAGGCGCTGACCATGACAAGACATCGCGGACGCGGCATCGCGTCGATCAACTACCCGATCGGGATGAATCTCGGCGGCGACCCCAGCCAGGCGCTGGTGCACTCCAATCCCAGCGGCAAGTTCACGGTGGCGCTGTCCTCGATCGATCTCGGTCAGGGCATGAAGTCGGTGACGCGGCAGATCTGCGCGGAGACGCTCGGCGTGCCGGTCGAGGACGTCTATGTCGACACCGCCGATTCCGATACCGGGCCGCACTGCATGGGCTCGTTCGCCTCGCGCGGCACGCATCGCGTCGGCAATGCAGTGATGATGGCCGCCCGCGAAGCGCGCGGCGTGATGATGGAAGCGGCCGCCGAAGAGCTCGAGGTCAACGCCGCCGATCTCGAGACCGACGGCCGCGGCAACATCCACGTCAAGGGCGCGCCGCACCGTTCGATCTCGACCAAGGACGTGGCGATCGCCGCGCAGTTCAAGCAGGGCAAGACGATCTCCGGCCGCGGCATCTTCCTGGTGCCGCTGTCCGACGTCGATCCTGAAACCGGCGAGATGTCGCCTGCCACATGCTACGCGCATGCCTCCCTGGTCGCCGAGGTCGAGGTCGATGACGAGACCGGCGAAGTCGCGATGGTCCGCATGGACAGCGCCTATGAGCTCGGGCGTGCGCTCAATCCGCGGCTGGTCGAGCAGCAACTGGTCGGCGGCGCCTGGATGGGCATCAGCCACGCGCTCTACGAGACGCCCGAGCCCTATTATCCCGACCCGAGCCACGGCCCGCGCGACTTCGTCGAATATCTGATGCCGGGGCCCGGCGACATCTGCCCGCACGATATCGCAGTACTGGAGCGCCCCGCCGCCGACGGACCGTTCGGCGCCAAGGGCCCGGGCGAGATGTGCGCCAACCCGGTGCTGCCGGCTGTGGCGAACGCGATCTTCAACGCTGTCGGCGTCCGCATCGATGAACTGCCGATTACGCCGGAAAAGGTTCTGCGCGCGATCAAGGCGCAGGGCGGCGCGCGGCCGCAGGCGCGGCGCTAGAGGCAGCAGATATGCCGGTTCGCAGCAACATCGTCGGCATCGACTCGCCAGAGGCGCTGGAGAAGGCGCTGCGCGCAGCCTACTATCTTGCCGACGACGGCATCGCGACGTCAGCCTATCTCTCGCTCGCGCTCGGCAAGCCGCTGCTGCTCGAAGGCGCGCCCGGCGTCGGCAAGACCGAGGCCGCCAAGGCGATCGCCGCCGTGCTCGGCCGCAAATTGATCCGCCTGCAATGCTATGAGGGCATCGATGCCGCGGCCGCGCTCTATGAGTGGAACTATCCGCGCCAGATGCTGGCGATCCGGCAGGCCGGCGACGAGACCATCGACATCTATGGCGAGAGCTTCCTGATCGAGCGGCCGATGCTCGCTGCGCTGCGCGCGCCTGACTCGACCGTGCTCTTGATGGACGAAATCGATCGCGCCGACCAGGAGTTCGAGGCCTTCCTGCTCGAATTCCTCTCCGACTTCCAGATCTCGATTCCCGAGCGCGGCACGGTGCGCGCGGCAGAACATCCAGTCGTGGTGCTGACATCGAACCGGACGCGCGACCTGCACGAGGCGCTGCGCCGCCGCTGCGTCTACCACTGGATCGACTATCCCTCGGCCGAGCGCGAAGCGCGTATCGTCATGATGCGGGCTTCCAGCGTCGCCGAATCCACCGCCCGCGCTGTCGTTGCCGCGGTCGAAAAACTCAGGCGCGAACCGCTGAGCAAGGCGCCCGGCATCGCTGAAGCCGTCGACTGGGCCGAGGCGGCGACGCTCTTGTATAAGGGCGGCGCGCGTTGGCCGGACGCATTCAAGCGCTCGATCGGCGTCGCGCTGAAGGACGAGGAGGACCTGCACTTCATCTCGCCCCGACTCGACGCGCTGATAGCGGAGGCTGCAGCGTGACCGACGAATTGCTACTGCCGCGCGCCGCACAAGTGTTCATCTCCTTTGTCGCGCTGTTGCGTAGCAACGGCTTCGCGGTCGCGCCGGAACAGACCACCGCCTTCCTCGCCGCGATCGAATTGCTCGGGCCGCGCAGCCTGGAGCACATCCGCCGCGCGGGTCTCGCGACACTCGCGCCGCCGCCGGAACGGCGCGCGACCTATCACCGGCTGTTCGATATCCATTTCCGCGGTGCTGAGGCCATCGAGCGGGCCGAGGGCGAAGACGAAGACATCGTGCGCCTGCAGGAGGAAGGCCGCGGCGAGGACGAACCGCCGCTCGCCGACGGGGCCAACGAATCCGGCCTCGCCGCCGCCCGCACCGAGGCGCTGGTCGAGCGCCGTTTTGCCCACGGCACGACCGGCGATGCGCTGCGCCGGCTCGCGCGCGAAGCGCCGCGGCTGCTGCCGCGTCGCCGCGGCCACCGGCGGATGCGGGCGCGCCACGGGCCCTTCGCCGACATCCGCCGCACCTTGCGCGACAGCGTGCGCAATGACGGCGAGGTGCTGCGTCTCGGACATCTGAAACGCCGCCTGCGCCCGCGCAAGATTCTGCTCCTGATCGACGTCTCGGGCTCGATGAAGGCGCGCACCGAGGAGAACATGAAGCTCGCGCATGGGCTGATGCAGGCCGCGCGCAATGTCGAGGTGTTCACCTTCGGCACCCGGTTGACGCGCGTCACCCGCGCGCTGCGCCTGAAGCGTCGCGAGCAGGCGCTGAACGCAGCCGCACATCTCGTCAGCGACTGGGACGGCGGCACCCGCATCGGCGACGCCTTGCAGGCATTTCTCGCCGTGCCGCGGTTCGGCGGCTACGCGCGCGGCGCCGCCGTGGTCGTGGTCTCCGACGGATTGGAGCGCGGCGACATCTCAGCCTTGCGCGACGCGGTCGCCAAATTGTCGCGACGCGCCTGGTCCCTGAGTTGGCTGACGCCGCTTGCGAGCGGACCTGACTTCCGGCCGCAGACCGAAGCGCTGATCGCGATCGCGCGTTTCGTCGATGACCTCTCCGACGGCGGATCGAGCGCCGCCGTCGTATCGCATCTGTTGTCGCTCGGAGGAAGGAGAGCGGCATGACCGACATTGTCGACGCCCACCACCACATCTGGCGGCAGGCGGATCTCGCCTGGCTGTCCGGCCCGATGCAGCCGCGCATCTTCGGCCCTTATGAGCCGATCCGCCGCGACTATCCGATCCGCGAATATCTCGACGACCTCGCCGGCACCGGCGTGATCCGCTCGGTCTATGTCCAGACCAACTGGCCCACTGATCGCTTCGAGGACGAGGCGGCCTGGGTGCAGCAGACAGCGGGCGAGCACGGCTGGCCGCATGCCATCGTCGCCTATGCCGACTTCTCCGCCAGCGACGTGCGCCCGCAACTCGACCGCCTCGCGCGCTATCCGCTGGTGCGTGGCGTGCGCATGCAGCTGCACTGGCATGAAAATCCGCTCTACCGTTTCGCCGCGCGCGCCGATCTCTGCGCCGATCCCGTGATCCGCCGCAACGTCGGCCACCTTGCTGATTATGGCTGGAGTTTTGACCTGCAGGTGTTCGCACCGCAGATGGCGGATGCCGCCGGCCTCGCCGAATCCTGCCCCGACGTAACCTTCATCCTGCAGCACGCCGGCATGCTGGAAGACCTGTCGCCGGAAGGCCGCGCCGCCTGGCGCGCCGGCATGGCAAGGCTCGCACGCTGCCCGAACGTGGTCTCGAAACTTTCGGGGCTCGGCACCTTCATCCATCGCAACGACCTCGCACATATCCGTGGGATCATTGAAGACACCGTCAATGTCTTCGGCGCCGAGCGCTGCCTGTTCGGCTCAAACTTTCCGATCGAGAAACTCTGGACCAGCTACCGCGAACTGATCGCCACCTATCGCGCGGCCACCGTGCAGCTTCGAGGTGAGCAGCGCGACGCCATCTTCAGGGCCACCGCGATGCGCGTCTATCGTATCGGATGACGGCGCACGAAGTCGCACAAAGCAAGATCAATCGGGAGGGAATGGATGCCGCTGGAAATCAAGATCCTGGACTATGGCGATATCGAGTTGGAGTCGAGCTTCCTCGTGCTCGGGCGCGACTGCGGCCGCACCCGGCGCGTGCTGACGCTCGGTTTCCTGATCCTCGGCGGCCCCTATCCTGTCGTGGTCGACACCGGCTATCGCTCCAACCAGATCATGGAGACGCTGGGCATGCGCGGCCTGCAATTCCACGAGAACATGATCGAGAACCAGCTTGCGCGTCACGGCGTACGCATGGGCGACGTGCGCTTCGTCTGCCACACTCATCTCCATATCGACCACGCCGGCAAGGACGATCTGTTTCCGATGAACACGACCGTCGTTCTCAACCGCCGCGAGCTGGAATATTCCGTGTCCGGCCTGATGCATCCGCAATATCCGGCGCCCGACATCAAGCACCTGGTCGACCGCTTGCACACCAAAGGCGCGCTGCGCTTCCTCGATCTCGAGATCACCGGCCCGATCGAACTGATGCCCGGCGTCTATTGCGACGCCGCCAATGCTCACACCGAGGGCTCGATGAATATCCACGTCCACACCGCCGATGGCATCGCCACGATCTGCGGCGACGTGATCTATGATTTCAACGACCAGATCGTGACGCCCTTCAACGAGATCCATGACTGGGAGCCGCGAACCACCGGCAACCACGGCACCAGCAAGCGCGCGGAGAAGGCCGCGATCAAGAAGCTGCTCAGCAGCTCGCGCTATCTGCTGCCGGTCCACGACCGACCCGCCAAGATCGAAGGCGGTGCAGTGGTCGGCCGATTGCACGACCAGGTGCCGGGCCCGATCGTGCAGAGCCTGCCGGAGCGCCACTGGTTCCCGGCGTGAGCGCAAGAGGACTTTAGCCGATGACGCACGTCACGCTGCGGCCGGAATTCGAGAACCTGATCGATCCCTATGCGCCGGTCGGCCAGGTGGGCACCGGCTTCGAGTTCACGGAGGGCCCGATCTGGCATCCGACCGATCATTATCTCCTGTTCTCGGACATGCCGGCCGACGTGCGCCGGCGCTGGGATGCGCGGCGCGGCGTCGTCGAGGTCAGGCGCCCCTCCAACAAATGTAACGGGATGACCTATGACTCGGAGTTGAACCTGATCGTCTGCGAGCACGCCACCTCCTCGCTGATCCGCGAGCGGCCGGATGGACGGCGCGACGTGCTCGCTTCGCATTTCGAGAACCAGGAGCTCAACAGCCCGAACGACGTCTGTGTCCATTCGAGCGGCGCGATCTATTTCTCCGATCCATGGTATGGCCGCATGCCGGTCTATGGCGTCGAGCGGCCGCGCCAGCTCGGCTTCCAGGGCGTCTATCGCGTGCCGCCAGGTGGCGGCGCACCCCGCCTGCTCGTCGACCGCAATTTGTTCGAGCAACCGAACGGACTCTGTTTCTCGCCGGACGAGCGTGTGCTCTACGTCAACGACACCGTGCAGGCGCTGATCCGCGCCTTCGACGTCGAGGCCGACGGCGCGCTCGCTAATCCGCGCGTCTTTGCCAGCAACATCCGTTCAGAGTTCGAGCCCGGCGTGCCCGACGGCATGAAGTGCGACCAGCACGGCAATGTCTGGGTCACCGCGCCCGGCGGCGTCTGGGTCTATTCGCGCAGCGGCGAATTGCTCGGCAAGGTGCGCCTGCCCGAGCTTGTCGCCAATCTCGCCTGGGGCGGTCCTGACTTCCGCACGCTTTATCTGACCGCGACCCATTCGGTCTACGCGATCCCGACCAAGGTCGGTCCGCGTCACGAGCCCTATATGAGCGGCCGGCGCGGTAGCGCTGCTGCGGCTTCTTCGGCGCCCGCCCCTCACCTGACCGATGGCGAGATGCGGCTTGATCCGCAGCGCTGCGCGATGATCATCCAGGATCTGCAGAACGACGTCATCATGGACGGCGGCGCGTTCGCGGAATCAGGCGCGCCGGCGCACGCGCGGCAACAGCGCGTCGTCGACAATGTTCGTCGCCTTGCGGAAGTCGCGCGCTCGCGCGGCGTCGTCATCATCCATGTCTGGTTCATCGTCGAGCCGGGCGCGCCGGGCGTCACGCTGAATGCGCCGCTGTTCGAAGGCCTCGTCGACAGCAAGGCCATGGTGCGCGGCAGTTGGGGCGCCGCGCCGGTGTCGGGGCTCGAGCCGCGCGCGGGCGATTTCGTCGTCGAGAAGATGCGCATGAGCGCCTGGGAGGGCACGCGGCTGGAAACCATCTTGAAGGCCACAGGCCGCGACATGATCATCAATACGGGTGCCTGGACCAACATGTCGGTCGAGCACACCGCCCGCACCGGCGCTGACAAGGGCTATTTCATGATCGTGCCGGAGGATTGCTGCTCGACCATGAATGCGGACTGGCACAATGCCTCGATCAACTTCGCGCTGCAGAACGTCGCGGTCGTGACCAACGCCGACATCGTCATCAAGGCGCTGGAGTGAAAGGCGCAAGGGGTGCCCAAGCTCCTTCATCTCGCCTGCTCGCCGCGCGCCGATTCGGAATCGGCTGCCGGCGCGCGCGCCTTCCTCGACCATTTTCGGAAAGTGCGACCGGACTGGGACATCGACCTGATGAACCTCTGGAGCGATCATTTACCAGAATTTTCCGGCGCGATTCTCGATGCCAAATACGCCCGCCTGAAGGGCCAGGTTTTCACTGATGCCGAGCGTGACGGCTTCGCCGCCGCCGAGCGCATCGCCTTGCGTCTCGCTCTCGCCGACCGCGTGCTGATCTCGACACCGATGTGGAACTTTGGCATTCCTTACAAGCTCAAGCATTGGCTCGACGTCATCATCCAGCCCGGGCTGACGTTCCGTTTCGATTCGTCGCAAGGTTATCTGCCGCTGCTCAAAGACCGGCCGACGCTCGTCATCCTCGCCAGCGGCAGCGACTTCATCACCGGCATGAATCGCGGACGCATCGATATGGCGACGCCCTATTTGCGCGAGGCGCTCCGCTTCATCGGCATCAGCAGCGTGCGTTTCGTGCCGATCGGGCCCACCACCGGCCCGGCCGAACCAATCCGAATCGCGCGCGAGCATGCCCATCGCCGTCTCGCCGAGATGGCGGTGAACTTCTGATCAGGCGATCCCGAGGGAATGCACGCCGATCATTCCCGCCAGCACAACGAGCGCGATCGCGCTGAGCCTGTAGCCGATCGCAGGGCCTACCCTGCCGCCAAACCCATGGCATAGCGAAGTGCCGAGCAGAACCCAGCCGGCGCCAACTGTGACAATCTGGGTCGCCAAAGCCGCAAGCCAGGGCAGCAGCTCGACCGGACCGATCGCCGATGGCAGGATCGTGAAGGCAAAGATGATCGCTTGGGATTCAGCAAGGTGGTGACGAAGACACGGCCAAAGGTCACCGGCGCAGCGTCGCCCACCTGACGAGCTCCATGACGCCAGAGCATCGCAGCGAGATAGATGAGATAGATCACAACGGCGATCCGAAGGCCGATCCCGAACTCAGGTACCGTCGCGATGACCGGGCCCAGGATGGATCGCAGCAAAACGATGGCGAGGAGGTAACCGCTCAGCTCCGCCGCCAGCAGATGGGCCGAGCGACATGGTCCGACGCCGGCTCCCGATGTAGCAAGCAACGTATTGGTTGGGCCTGGCGCTGCCAGCAACGACAGCGTGGCCGCGACGAAAGTAACCTTGTCCATTGGCCCATTTATCGGGACTTCGAGCGATGCCACCTTGATCTCGATCACGAATTGGTCGATCGAGTGTTGACTGGTCGTCAGATACCGATGCGGCTATCCGCGATTTTTCCTAACGATTTCAACGTGATTTGCCGCGTCCAGACCTTCGCACGAAAATAAATCGCTTAACCCGTCGGGCAAATCAGTGATTTAACTCCGCGCGTCTCAGCGCGAATGAGGGGCGGGTCGCGATCGTCACGAACGTTGCGGTGAGATGCGGTGGACGCGATGCGTGCGACTGACGAGCGCAGGCAACGCGGACGGCGAAGTCGTGTGGTCCTGGCGCCCCGACGCTGGCGCTAAGTTTTTTGCGCGAACACGTTCGCGCGAGAGATGACGGTGGCAAGAAAGCCCGGTCACCGGGGAGAGCGCGAAGGAAACCGTTAAAACCACTGCGCAGGGAAAGCCGGAATGCTTCGGTTGAACCTGTGGTCCTACCCCCGTGCTTTTTGTTGCACGGGACCCATGGGTGCAACCAGCACCCGGCTTTCCCTGCGCCCTCTGATCTCGAGGAGGGTGAAAGTGAAGCAAGCCTCGGGCGCAAAGCGCCGCGAGAATGCGAACGCATATCCCTCACGCTGTTTGAATCAAACGTAGGATGGGTAGAGCGCAGCGAAACCCATCATTCGCGCCGCTTGCTCCATCGCAATGGGTTTCGCTGCGCTCTACCCATCCTACAGGCTCCGCTGTTTGACATTTGAATCAGAACTTGCGGCGACGCCGTAGGGTGGGCAAAGCAGAGCGTGCCCACCATCACGAGCGGAGTACCTGACTGTGGGCACGGCGCTTACGCACCTTTGCCCACCCTACGGCT
This sequence comes from Bradyrhizobium sp. Leo114, assembly GCF_055229415.2. Taxonomy (NCBI): domain Bacteria; kingdom Pseudomonadati; phylum Pseudomonadota; class Alphaproteobacteria; order Hyphomicrobiales; family Nitrobacteraceae; genus Bradyrhizobium; species Bradyrhizobium sp. Leo114. The sequence goes on from NZ_JBUYEN020000022.1 coordinate 129,182, forward strand.
TCTCGCGCAAGCCATCACGACATCAGGCTTGCGATCCAGCCCTTCTTCTCGCCTGCTTCCGCCAGAGCCGCATCCGTCGTCCCGCCCGCTGCAGCGGCGAAGCGCGTGAAGAATTCGCCGGCGAGCTTCTTCGCCGTCGAGTCGATCAGGCGCGAGCCGAGTTGCGCGAGCTTGCCGCCGATCTGCGCATCGACCTCGTAATGCAGCACCGTGACATCGACGCTTTCCGCCTCCAGCCGCACTGTCGCGCCGCCTCTGGCGAAGCCGGCGACGCCGCCGGAGCCTTCGCCCGAGATGCGATAACTGTTCGGCGGATCGAGATCGGACAGCGTCACCTTGCCGCCGAACGAAGCCTTCACCGGTCCGACCTTGATGACGACGGTCGCGGTCATCTCGGTTGGCGACGTCATCTCAAGGCGCTCGCAGCCGGGAATGCACCGCTTGAGCACCGCGGGATCGTTCAGCATCGCCCACACCCTTTCCTTCGATGCGGGGATACGCTGGCTGTCGTTCATCTGCATGAGTAGGTCCTCAATGATATCAGGCGGAAACCGGCAAGCGCTGGCCGCGCCGCCGCTCGATCGTGATCTCGGCCAGGATTGACATCGCGATCTCCTCCGGCGTGATGGCGCCGAGGTCGAGGCCGGCCGGAGCCTTGACGCGGTCAACCAGCGAAGCGTCCACGCCCTCGCCGATCAGCTTGGCGCGCAGCGAAGCCATCTTGCGTCGGCTGCCGACGAAAGCGTGATAGCAGGCATCGATCGCGACCGCCGTGCGCAAGGCGGCTTCATCGCCCTTTCCCTGCGTCGACACCACGATGAAGCGCTTCGCGTCATTCAGTTTGCCCAACTGGAAGCCGTCGATCCGCTCGTCGGCATCGGGCAACGCGGCAACATCGGCGGCGGGCGCGGCGAGCGTGACGTGATAGCCGAGCGTGCGCGCCTGCGCAGCCAGCGACAGCGCCACCGGGCTCGCGCCAAGGATGATGAGCGAGGGATGCGGCAATACCGGCTCGACGAAAATATCCATCGTACCTTGGCTGGGGCACATGTTGCTGGCGAAGCGGATGCCGCCGCGGCTCTCGCCGGCCTTGACGCCGAGCTCGGCGAGCAGGTCCTGCGGCTGCACCGACACCATCCGCGGCACGCCATCGGCGAGCGCTTCGCGCGCCGCCTTCAGTACAGCGGCTCGCGCGCAACCGCCGCCGATCCACCCCGCAACGATGGTGCCGTCAGGCGCGATGATCGCCTTGGCGCCGGCCTTCGCGGCCGTTACCGAAACGGTGCGCACCACGGTCGCGAGCACGAAGGCCCGCTCGGCCGATTTCATCTGCGCGACCAAATCCATGACTTCGACATGAGCGGTCATAGGAAGACTCCTTCAGATCTTCGCCAGATAGGGCTCGAGCGCGCGCAGGCTCTGCAGCGTATTGGCGGGCGCATAGAGATCGACATGCGGCAGCGCCGCCTTGATGCCGAGCGCCTCTGGTGCATAACCGTCCCAGGCCATCATCGGATTGAGCCAGACGATGCGGCGGCAGCGCCGTGCAAGCGCAGCCATCTCGCGGCCGAGCAGCGCTGCATCGCCGGTCTCGTAGCCGTCGGATACGATCATCACGCAACTGCGCGAATGGATGACGCGCGCGGCGTGCCAGCGGTTGAACGTCTGCAGGCTCTCGCCGATCTTTGTGCCGCCGCCCGCGCCCTGCGCCATGATCGAGAGCCGGTCGAGCGCGCGGCCGGCGTCCTTCTCCTTCATGGCATCGGAGACGTAAGCGAGACGGGTATGGAACAGAAATGCCTCGGCCTCGCGGAATTCGTCGAGCACGCCGTGGATGAAACGCAGGAACACGCTGGTGTACATGCTCATCGAACCCGACGCATCCAAGAGCACGATCAGCCGCAGCGGCTTGTCCTTGCGCCGCCGCTTCACCAGGCTGATCGGCACGCCGCCATGATTGATATTGCGGTGGATGGTGCGGCGCAGATCGAGCCGATGGCCGTGCCGCCGCGCAAGATCCCGCCGCGTCAATCGCGTACGCATGACCTTGGCGAGTTGCGCTGCAGCCTCATGCGCCTGCGCAACTCGGTCGGGATCGGCGAGCTTGCGGAAATCGACCTCGGCGAGATTGTCCGCCCGCGAAGCGCCTTCCATCCGTCCCTCACCGCTACGTCCTTCGGGCCCATCGTCGGACGGCGGCACCCGGTCAGTCGCGGATTGATCGCCGCCCGGCGCGGGTTGGCCGTCCTGCAGGCGCTTCAGCGACGGACTATTCGCCGCCTGCCCCGATGCCATGGTCCGCGATCGCGAACGCGCCCGCTTGCCGAGCCAGAACGCATCGAACAGCCCGTCGAATTTCTCCCAATCCGACTTCCGCGCCGAGAACAGATGCTTGAACGCCGACCGCAACGATCCCTGCCGCGCCGCATAGCCTTCGGCCATCAGCGCCGCGGCATCGCGGCCTTCGGCAAGGCCGATGCGAAAGCCGTTGTCGCGCAGCGTGCGGAGAAAGGCTGCAAGCCGACCCGAGACCAGCCGCGAGACCTCGTCGATCTCCTCAAAGCCCGGATTGGTGCCACAGCAGCTCATGCGACCTTCCCTAGCAGGCGCTGTGTCACCTCAGGTGCGAAGCGGGCGCGATCCTCATGAGTCTTCAGCAGGCAGATCAACGTCTCATGCACCGTCTCCGGCGCATCGTTGAGATCGCGGATATCGAGGCCGACCAGCGCCGCCGCCCAGTCCAGCGTCTCGGCGACGCCGGGGACCTTGCGCAGATCCTCCTTGCGGATCGCCTGCACCATGCGCGCGATCTGCAGCGACAGCGACGGGCTCGCGTTCTCGATCCGCGCCAGGATGATGCGCGTCTCGCGGTCGACATCGGGGTAGTCGACATAATGGTAGAGACAGCGTCGCCGCAACGCATCCGAAAGCTCGCGCGTGCCGTTGGACGTCAGCACGACATGCGGGATCGTGACGGCGGAGACGGTTCCGAGCTCGGGGATCGAGACCTGGAAGTCCGACAGCAGTTCGAGCAGGAACGCCTCGAACTCGTCATCGGCGCGGTCGATCTCGTCGATCAGCAGCACCGGCGCCTGCGCGCGGCGGATCGCGGCGAGCAGCGGCCGTTCGAGAAGATACTTCTCGGAGAAGATCCGGTCCTCGACCGCATCGGCATCCTCGCCTTGATGCGCCTGGATCGCCAAGAGCTGCCGCTGGTAGTTCCATTCGTAGAGCGCGGCCGACTGGTCGAGCCCCTCATAGCATTGCAGGCGGATCAGCTCGGTCGAATACGCCTGCGCCAGCGCTTTCGCGACCTCGGTCTTGCCGACGCCCGCCTCGCCCTCGAGCAGCAGCGGACGCCGCAGCAATCGCATCAGCGAGATCGCGGTCGCAAGCTCCGCATCGGCGATGTAACCCGATGCCGCCAGCGCTTGCGCGATCTCCTCACGTCCCTTCATCTAGGCGACCGCTCCGAGATTCTTTGCCGCCTTCCAGTTGCGCCAGAAGTCGTGCGGCATCTGGATGTGGGTCGAGCCCAGGAACGAGAAGGCGTCGTTGACAGCGTTGGAGAATGCCGGCACGCCGCCGACATTTGGGCTCTCGCCGACACCCTTGGCGCCGATCGGATGATGCGGCGACGGCGTCACCGTGAAGTCGGTCTCCCAATGCGGCGTCTCCACCATGGTCGGCATGAAGAAGTCCATGAACGAGCCAGTCACGACGTTGCCAGTGTCGTCGTAGCGGATCTCCTGGCCCATCGCGATCGCGAAGGCTTCGGTGAGCCCGCCATGCACCTGGCCTTCGATGATCATCGGATTTATCCGCGTGCCGCAATCGTCGAGCGCATAGAAGCGCCGGACCTTGTAGACGCCGGTATCGACATCGATGTCCATCACGCAGAGATAAGCACCGAACGGATAGGTCATGTTGGGCGGATCGTAATAGCTCACCGCCTCCAGCCCCGGCTCCATGCCCGGCGGCACGGAATTGTAGGCGGCCCAGCAGATATCCTTCATCGACATGAACTTCTCCGGCAACCCCTTGACGCGGAAGCCGTCGATATCGAACTCGAGATCATCTTCATGGACTTCGAGCTTGTAGGCGGCGATCATCTGCGCCTTCGCCTTGATCTTGCGCGCCGCCATCGCGATCGCAGCGCCTGCGACTGGCGTCGAGCGCGAGCCGTAGGTGCCGAGCCCGTATGGCGCGGTGTCGGTGTTACCCTCCTCGACCATGATGTTGTCGGCGGGAATACCGATCTCGGTGGCGATGATCTGAGCCCATGTGGTCTCGTGCCCTTGGCCTTGGCTCTTGGTCCCCATCCGCGCGATGCCCGCACCGGTCGGGTGCATGCGGATCTCGCAGGAGTCGAACATCGCGATGCCCAGGATGTCGCAATTCTTCGACGGGCCGGCGCCGACGATTTCGGTGAAGAAGGAGACGCCGAGTCCCATGATCTCGCGGGTCTCGCCGCGCCTGAAGGCCGCGCGCTTGTCCGCCTGCTCCTTGCGGAGCGCGGCGTAGTCGGTTGTCTCCATCATCTTGCGCATGGCGGTGTGATAGTCGCCGGAGTCGTACTCCCAGCCGAGCGCCGAGTGATAAGGAAACTGCTCCGGCTTGATGAAATTCTTCAGCCGCAGCTCCGCAGGGTCCATCCCGAGCTTCTGCGCCAGAATGTCCATCGCGCGCTCGATACAATAGGCGGCTTCGGTGACGCGGAAGGAGCAGCGATAGGCGACGCCGCCTGGCGCCTTGTTGGTGTAGACGCCGTCGACCGTCAGATGCGCGGTCGGGAAGTCATAGGAGCCGGTGACGATGTTGAAGAAACCCGCCGGCCATTTCGACGGATCGGCGCAGGCATCAAAGGCACCGTGATCGGCGAGCACATGGACGCGAAGGCCGGTGACCTTGCCCTCCTTCGTCGCCGCGATCTCGGTCGTCATGTGGTAGTCGCGCGCAAAGGATGTCGCGGTCAAATTCTCGATCCGGTCCTCGACCCATTTCACCGGCTTGCCGGTGACGATGGAAGCGACCGCCGCGCAGATATAGCCGGGGTAAGCACCGACCTTGTTGCCGAAGCCGCCGCCGATGTCAGGCGCGATCACGTGGATCTTCTGCTCCGGCAGCTTGGCGATCAGCGACACCACGGTGCGGATCACATGCGGGGCCTGGAAGGTGCCCCAGATCGTCAGCTCGCCCTTGACCTTGTCAAAGGAGCACACGCACTGACAGGTCTCGAGCGGCGACGGATGAGTACGGTGATAGGAGATCATCTCCTTGATCGTGACTTCGGCCTTGCGAAACGCCGCATCGGTCAGGTCCTTGTCGCCGACCGTCCACTCGAAGATGTGGTTGTGATGCTTGCGCGGCCCATGCGCGCCCGTGGTCTTGCCGGCGAGGTCCTCGCGCAGCACCGGCGCATTATGGTCCATCGCCTTGAACGGATCGATCAGCGGCGGCAGCGGCTCGTATTCGACCTCGACCTTGTTGATGCCGTCATCGGCGGCGTAGCGGTCGGTCGCGACCACGAACGCGACCTCCTGGTTCTGGAACAGCACCTTGCCGTCGGCCAGCACCATCTGCACGTCGCCGGCGAGCGTCGGCATCCAGGCGAGGTCAACGGTCTTCAGCGTCTCGGCGGTGATCACCGCGAGCACGCCCGGTACCTTCAGGGCCTCTTCAGTCTTGATCGCCTTGACGCGCGCATGTGCGTGCGGCGAGCGGACGAAATCGCCATGCAGCATGCCCGGCAGCTTGACGTCGTCGACATAGTTGCCCTTGCCTTGCGTGAAGCGGATGTCCTCGACACGCTTGCGCTTGCAGCCCATGCCTTCGAGCGCGGCGGTGCGTTGTTCCCGCGTGGGAGTCATGTCGTTCATTCCGCGGCCTCCTTGAATTCGACATTGTTGAGCTTGGCGGCGGCATACTGGATCGCCCGAACGATGTTCTGGTACCCGGTGCAGCGGCAGAGATTGCCTGACATGCCCATGCGGATGTCCTGCTCGCTCGGCGACGGATTTTCCTGTAACAGCCGGTGCGCGCGCATGATCATGCCGGGCGTGCAGAAGCCGCATTGCAGGCCGTGCATCATGCGGAAACCTTCCTGCAGCGCCGAGAGCGAGCCGTCGGGGTTGGCCATGCCTTCGACGGTGGTGATCTCGGAGCCGTCGGCCTGCACGGCGAACACCGTGCAGCTCTTCACCGACATGCCGTCGAGATCGACGGTGCAGGCGCCGCAATGGGTGGTCTCGCAGCCGACATGGGTGCCGGTGAGCTGCAGATTCTCGCGAATGAAGTGCACGAGCAGCGTCCGCGGCTCGACCAGCCCTTCGACCTCCGCGCCGTTCACTTTCATGGTCACATGCGTCTTTGCCATCTGTTCTCTCCCTCTATGCCGCACGGCCAGCGGCGCGCTGCAGCGCGCGCATCACCATGATGCCGCCGACATGCTTGCGGTATTCGACCGGACCTCGGGCGTCGGCCGCCGGCGCCATGATCGCTTCCGCAGCGGACGCGGCTTGCTTCAGTGTGGCCGCATCGAGATTGCTGCCGATCGCAGCGTTGGCAGCGTCCGTCGCGAGCAGCGGCGTCTCGTGCAGATTGGTCAGCCCGATCGCGCAGGTCGCGACCTTGCCGCCTGCCATGGTCAGCACGACGGCTGCGGCAGCGGTGGCATAATCGCCAACCTTGCGCTTCAGCTTCTCGTAGGCATAGCCGTGACCGGCCGGCGGCACCGGAATGGAGATCGATGTCAGGATTTCGCCGGGCTCGAGCGCGGTGAAATAGGCACCCTGATAGAATTCGCTCGCCGCGACCTTGCGCTCACCACCGGGTCCGCTCAGGCGGAAATTTGCGCCGAGCACGATCATCAACGCCGGCATGTCGTTCCCGGGATCGCCATTGGCGACATTGCCGCCGATGGTGCCGAGGTAGCGCACCTGGGGATCGGCGATCAGGGCTGCCGCCTCCTGCAGGATGGGCAGAGATTGGCGGATGTCCCCGGACGCCAGCAGCTCGTGCTGGGTGGTCATTGCCCCGATCACGATCGTGTCGCCGTCGCGGCTGATGCCCTTGAGATCAGCGACGCCGTGAAGATCAACCAGATGAGTGGGCGTGGCGAGCCGCAGCTTCATCATCGGCACCAGGCTGTGCCCGCCGGCCAGTGGCCGGGCGTCGTCGCCCAGATCGGCCAGCAATTTGACCGCGTCGGCCAGGGTTGCCGGCCGGTGATAGCTGAAAGGTCCCGGGATCATCGTTTCCTCCAATCGTCCTTTGGCGCCGGTCGGGCGCGTGGACGTTGGCGGGACGGTCTCTCCGGTTTTTCCCGACCGCAATCGTTCGGGCACGGAATGGGGTTTTTCGCACGAAATGCGGATGGCGGGACACGAATTGCGTCAACCGCAGCGACCTATTGGCCGGAGCCGGGCCTAGGCATGGCGACGGCTGAGACCGAGTCGCGCCTTGACCTCGGCGATCTTGGCGCGGCTGACGGGGACGCGATGCGGCGAAGTGCCGTCGAGCTCGATGATCGCGCCATCGCCCTCCCTGCGGACGAAGGCGACATGCGGGATCGCGACGATGTGGCTGCGATGCACCCGCATGAACAGAGCGGGATCGAGCTGCACCTCGGCCTCGGAGATCGACCACGGACACATCCGCTCCCGGGTCCCGTCATGCACCCGGGTATAATGCGCATCGGCCCGGACGCTGCGCACGTCAGCGATATCTATAAAGTGTGTGCCGTCGGCGCCTTCCACCGGCAGCCGCGGCGCGGGCGCCGAACGGGGCGGCCGGCCGACACCGCCGAGCGGCGCCGCGCTCAGCCGCGGTGCAGCAGCGGCAGCCGTGACCGTTTGGGACACGAGCGCATCGGCAGGCAACGCGACCTCGCCGGCCATCGCCGGAACCAGATTCTGGCGGCGCGGATCCGGCACCAGCGACAGCAGGAAGCCAGCCGCAATCACGAAGCAGAGCACGGCAACGATGATCGAAAGGATTTGTTGCGACGCAGCAAGTCCGCCGCCGAGATGCTGATGCGTCCCCGCCGCAAGCGGTGCGAAATGCATCCCCGCCATCGCCGTATAATGCATGCCGGAGACGGCGACACCGAAGGCAATCGAGCTGACAACCAGTCGAAAGCCTTCCTGCTGCGCGAGGAAGGCGCGCAGGCCGCCATAGGCCGTCACCATCGCGACGATCACCGATAACAGGACGAATGCGTCGTCGTGCTCGATCATGAAACGACCGGACAGACCGTGGATGCCGACATAATGCATGCTGGCGATCCCGGCGCCGAGCAACACGGCCGACGAGGCCACGCGTCTGAGCGACGGCTCGCCGATGCTGACGAAGAACAGGGAGATGCCGACCACCAGCGCGCAGATCAGAAAGGAGATGATCGTGGGCAGGACCAGATAGACGGTGTCGGGCGGCAGCGGGGCCGCCAGCATGCCGACGAAATGCATGGTCCAGATGCCAACAGCCAGAAACGCGGCGGCGCCCGCGAGCAGGATGCGGTTGCTGCCTCCCGGCGTGCCGCGAATCCGCGCCGCCAGGCTGAAGCCCGTATATCCACCCAGGATCGCGATCGCCACCGACAGCGCGACGAGATAGGGATCGTGTCCTTCGAACATGATCGTCTCGGCCGCCCGTCTCCACGGGCTGGCCCCTCCCTAGCCCCCTACATAACCGGACAGTTAGAGACAGTCTACCGCTGCAGCAACGCCCTGTTCCCTTCGCAGATGCGATGTCATTTCGAAAAGCCTATGGTCGCGCGTGCACGTTCAATTGCGAAAGACATCGTCACGAACGTTGTCATTTGGTAACCAAGTAACAGTTGGCCGCACACAAGGAGACGAACCCATGGAAAAGGTCGCGCCGTTCGGGGCCGCCATCCTCATCCTGCTTCTGACGATTCCGCCAAGCCATGCCGGTCCCTGCGAGGACTCGATCGCGCGCGTTCAAGCCCAGGCCGATGCCGCGATCGAGAAACGCGCCGGCGCCGGGGGTTGGCAGAAGGAGAGTCTCGACGCGACGCGCAACTACCAGCCGACACCGCGATCGATCGCCGCCACCGAAGGCAAATATGGGCGGCGTCTCCAACGCGTGCTCAATGCGCTCAATCTTGCCCGTGCCGCCGATCGCGCAGGGGATGCCGCGCAATGCAACGCCCAACTCGACAAGGCCACACGTGCGCTCGCGGCGGCGCGATGAGCCGTCACAGGTGGCCACGCGGCGTGCGGCTGCCAAATGAGCGTAGCCGGAGGCCTAGCCGTTAACGGAGCGCGCGTTTCGCCACTGAGCCGGCGTGCTTCCCGCGATCCGCTTGAACACCGTGGTGAAATGAGCCTGGGTCTGGAATCCGACGCTCAGGGCAACCTCGACGATCGTCATCGTCGTGTGCCGAAGCAGTTCGTCGGCGCGGCGGATGCGCTGTCGCAGCAGATATTCGTGCGGCCGAAGGCCAGTCGCGATCCGGAATTGCGAAGCAAAATGCATCCGGCTCAATCCCGCAACGACCGCCAGATCCGAGAGCGTGATCTTCTTCGACAGATGGCTGTCGACATATTCGGCGACACGCTTCAGCCGCCACTTCTGCAATCCCCCGACCGGTCGCTCGGCAGGAACCGTCGTGACAGCTCGATCATTGACGAATGACCCGTTCTCGGCCTGCAACCCAAGCAACCTGATGGCCACGGCGAGCCGCAGCGCATCGGCGCGAATTCCGGCATGGCGGTCATAGGCCTGCCCTGTGTCCGCGAGCGCATCCGACAGGCATTTGATGACGGGATCCTTGAGCCGTTCGATCGCGGCCTTGTGCTGGAAGACATCGAGGCTGCTGGCGGCGTTCAGCAGCGCGGCGCGCTCAGCTGCATTCCCTTCCGCATGACCTTGTGCTGCGATCGCGAGCACGAGGTGCAGGCGTTCAAACGCAAGCGCCATCCTGTCATCGACGACAGGACGGCCGGGCAGCAGCACCGCGGCCTGCGTCGACTTATTGAGACGTTCAGCTGCGGCTGTCTTGCGGTGATATGGTGTTTCATGGACAGTCGCGTGAACCGGCAGACCATCGTTGAAGTGAACGTTGTCATCTCGTCGAAGCTGAATCTGCGGCATGGTACCATCTCTCTGTCGCCATGGTGACCGTACGCCGGAAGGCCTGTACACGTTACCAATCGAGAGATCACTCTTCCTTGAGCGTCTCTCCTCGGAGCGGCCGCATTCCGACTTGTGCCTTGGAGAATATCTAGCACCGCCGCGCGCTCCATTCTACGGGCGTTTTCACGTACGTATATTGTGGGGCTAAGGCGATCATACCTTGGTATCTGCTGCGTGCGTTCGACGGGTAGGGCGTGCGTTCTTGAAATACCGTCGCGGAAGGCGGAAAGTAACTTTTCGGAGAGCTTAACCTCCGGAGAGCCGTCCTATGACAGGTCCGCTTCGGTCGAGGCGAAACCAGCTTTCGCGCACGTCCGGACGACGATCCCTAATCGCCGCACTCGCTGCTTGCATTTCGCTGTGGCTCGCCGTCGAATCGATTTCGCTCGAACCCGCGACCGCGCAGGCAGCGACGCCTGGCGTGCAGCCATTTCCGAACCTCGCCTCGCCGCTCGGTTCGGCAACGGGTTCCGCCATCCGGCCGGCAGGCATTCCGCTAGGGTCCACCGAACTTGCAACACCCGGCACGAGCCCGGTGCTGCCGCAATCCGGCGCCGCCATGAGTTTCGGAAACGAAAACTGTTTCACCGCCAGCAAACCGGGAGCGGTTTTCGATGGCGGCGGGCTGTCGGGACATTCCTCGGCCGGCTGCGGCGCGCACGGCACGACGAGCATCGTGCGTCCCATGACGTCGACATCGTCATCCGTGGGACCGATCGGAGTTCCCTTGGGCTCGACTGAACTGGGCAGTGCGGGTCTCAGTCCGGCGCTGTCGTTCCCGTCACCTGCGTCATCGCCAGTAGGTTCTTCGCCTCCGGCCGAAGCGCTGCCTTGTCCGGCCGATGGCACGACAACAACGACGGCGGCACCAGGCGGCTGTTGAGACAAACACATTTACGAGGCATGCCGTGAAGCGAAAGATCGCGATCGCAGTGGCCGCTCTGCTCGTGGTGCTGGCGGGCGGCGGGTTCTGGTACTTCAAGCGCCCGCTGACGTCAGAGCAAGCCGCCGCAGTGCCGGAGCCGGCGCCGATCCCGGTGGTCGCGACGACCGTCGCCAGCAGCAATGTCCCGATCTATCTGACCGGCGTCGGCACGGTGATCGCCTACAATACAGACCTGGTGCGCAGCCAAATCCAGGGACAGATCACGCAAATCACCTTCGTCGAAGGACAAACCGTCAAGGCCGGCGATCTGTTGGCGCAAATCGATCCGCGGCCTTATCAGGCGGAGATCGAGCAACTGACCGCGAACCTCGCCCGCGACAACGCGCGGCTCGAGAACGCACAGGCCAATCTGTCGCGGTACACCCAGCTCGGTAACAAGGGCTATGCCACCCCGCAACTGATCCAGACCCAGCAGGCGCAGGTGGCGCAGTTGCAGAGCGCGGTGAAGGCGGATCAGGCCCAGATCGACGAGGCCAAGATCCAGCTCAGCTACACGCGCTTGACCTCGCCAATTCCCGGCGTGACCGGCGTGCGCCAGATCGACGTCGGCAACATCATTCACCCGACCGATCCGAACGGCCTCGTGGTCGTCACCCAGATCGAACCGATTTCACTGATCTTCACGCTGCCGGAAAGCTATCTGCCGCGAATCCAAGAGGAGATGGCCAAGGGTCCGCTGAAGGTGATCGCCTACAGTCAGGATAACAAGATCAAGCTGGATGAAGGCAAGCTGCTCCTCGTCGACAACGAGATCGTGCAGACGACCGGCAGCATCCAGCTCAAGGCCGAATTCCCGAATGCCGCGCATCGGCTCTGGCCCGGCCAGCTCGTCAACGTCAACCTGCTGCTTGAAACCCGCAAAGAGGGGCTGACCATCGCCGCTTCCGCAGTCCAGCAAGGCCAGAACGGCTCCTATGTCTACGTGGTGACGCCGGATGGGACCGCGCAGTTGCGCTCCGTGAAGGTCGGCCAGATCAGCCAGGGGCAGGCACTGATCGATGACGGACTCAAGGCCAATGAGACCGTGGTGGTCGATGGCCAATACAGATTGCAGCAGGGCAGCCGCGTCAAGGAATTGCACGGCAAGGCCGCAACCGAAGCCGATCTGCAAAGCTCGGTGCAGAAGGCCATTCCATGAACCTCTCGGCGCCTTTCATCGCCCGGCCGATCGCGACCGTCCTCTTGATGGCCGGGCTGTTGCTGTGTGGACTTGCCGCCTATCCGCTGTTGCCGGTCGGCGCACTGCCGAACGTCAACTACCCGACGATCCAGATCTCGGCGCAATTGCCCGGCGCCGATCCGCAGACGATCGCATCGTCCGTCGCGACGCCGCTTGAGCAGCAATTGAGCCAGATCCCCGGCGTCACGCAACTGACGTCGTCGAGCGCGCTCGGTGTGGCCCAGGTCGTCGTGCAGTTCGAGCTCTCGCGCACGGTCGACAGCGCCGCGGTCGACGTGCTCTCGGCAATCAATGCGGCGAGCCCCTATCTGCCGCAGAATATTCCCTATCCACCGACGATCCGGAAAGTGAATCCGGCCGAGACGCCGATCATGCTGATCGCGCTGACCTCTGAATCGCTGCCGATGACCACGGTCGATGCCTATGCCGAGAACATCCTGCTGCCGAAGATCTCGCAGATTCCCGGCGTCGGCCTGGTCGGCATCGGCGGTCAGCAGAAGCCCGCCATCCGCATTCAGGTCAATCCGCAGGCGCTCGCCGCAAGAGGAATAAGCCTTGAGGATGTCCGCACCGTCATCGCCGGCGCTAATGTCGATCTGCCGAAGGGAACGCTCAACAGCCCGCGCGTGACCTACACGCTCAACACCAACGATCAGTTACTCAATCCCGCCGCCTATGACGAACTGATCATCGCCTATCGCAACGGCTCTCCGGTGCGGATTCGGGATATCGGCAAGGCGATCGAGGCTCCGGAAAACGACCTGCTGGCCGGGTGGTATGACAAGCAGCCGGCGATCATCCTCGCGGTCCAGCGCGTGCCCGGCGCCAATGTCATCGAGACCGTGGACCGCATCAAGAAGCTATTGCCAACGCTTCAGGCATCCATTCCGCCCGCGATCAAGGTGACGATCGCGGCCGATCGCACCACCACCATCCGCGCCGCCGTCGCCGACGTCCAGTTCACGCTGATGCTGACGGTAGCTCTGGTGGTGATGGTGATCTTCCTGTTCCTGCGCAATCTCTGGGCAACCGTGATTCCCGCTGTCACCGTTCCGCTATCGCTGATCGGCACCTTCGCGGTCCTCTACGTGCTCGGCTACAGCCTCGACAATTTGTCGCTGATGGCGCTGTCGATCGCGGTCGGCTTCGTCGTCGACGATGCCGTCGTCGTCATTGAGAATATCGTGCGCCATCTCGAGAAGGGCCTTACCCCAATGCAGGCCGCGCTCAAGGGTTCGGCCGAAATCGGATTCACGATCGTCTCCATCACGCTGTCGCTGATTGCGGTGTTCATCCCGCTGTTCCTGATGGGCGGCTATGTCGGCAAGCTGTTCCAGGAGTTCGCGATCACGATCACCGCCTCACTGATACTGTCGCTCGTGATCTCGCTGACACTAACACCGATGATGTGCTCGCGGCTCCTGAAGGACGACAGCCACAAGAAACATGGCAGAATCTACCTCGCCTTCGAGTGGGGTTTCGATTCCCTGCTCGCGCTTTATGCCCGCGGCCTGAAGGTCGTGCTGCGCCATCGGTTCGTTACGTTGATGGTGATGCTGAGTACGATCGCGCTGACGGGATTTCTCTACGTCGTCATTCCGAAAGGCTTCTTCCCGCAGGAAGACACCGGCCAGATCGTCGGCATCACCGAAGCCGCGCAGGACATCTCGTTCCCGGCGATGTCCGAGCGGCAGCAGGTGCTGGTCGACACGCTGCTGAAGGACCCCGCGATCGATTCGGTGGCGAGCTATATCGGGCCGGGCGGGCCGACCGCGACGCTCAATCAGGGCCGCATCTTCATCATGCTGAAGCCCAAGCCACAGCGCAAGGCGAGCGCGGACGAGATCATCAATCGGCTGAGGCCGCAGCTCGCGCACATCCAGGGCATCACCCTCTACATGCAGGCCGCGCAGGACATCACCATCGGCGCGCGGCTGTCGAAGACCCAATATCAGTACACGTTGACCGACGCGGATTCGAACGAGCTGACGCATTGGTCGGCCATCTTCCTAGAACGGATCAGGAGCCTACCGTTCGTCACCGACGTCGCCAGCGATCAGGCGAACGCCGGTCCGATGCTGGACGTCACCGTCAATCGCGAGATAGCGTCGAGCTTCGGCATCCTTCCCTCCGCCATCGACAACACGCTGGATGACGCCTTCGGCCAGCGCATCGTCTCGACCATGTTCACCGCGCTGAACCAGTATCACGTCGTGATGGAGGTCTATCCGAGCTTCCAGTACGGGCCCGAGGCGCTGAAGGACATCTACGTGAATTCCGCGAGCGGCCAGCAGGTCCCGCTCAGCCAGCTCGTCAAGAGCGGGATCAAGCCGGCGCCGATCTTGATCAACCATCAGAGCATGTTCCCGTCGGTCACCATCTCGTTTAACCTGAAGCCCAGCGCGTCGCTGGGCGAGGCGGTGAGCGGCATTCAGAACATCGAAAAGGAAACCGGCAAGCCGGCCTCGCTCGCGACGTCGTTCCAGGGCAACGCGCAAGCCTTCCAGTCGTCGCTGTCGGGCACCCCGCTGTTGATCGGCGTGGCGCTGATCGTCATCTACATTATTCTGGGCGTGCTCTATGAGAGCTTCATCCATCCGATCACGATCCTATCGACGCTGCCTTCGGCGGGCATCGGTGCGCTATTGCTGCTGATGGCCGTGCGCATGGATCTCACCGTCATTGCCATTATCGGCATCATCCTGCTGATCGGCATCGTCAAGAAGAACGGCATCATGCTGGTCGACTTCGCGCTCGAGGTCGAGCGCAATGAGGGCTTGAGCCCGGAAGAGGCGATCTATAGGTCCTGCACCATGCGGTTCCGGCCGATCCTGATGACGACCATGGCGGCGCTGCTCGGCGGCGTGCCGCTGATGGTTGGAACCGGCACCGGGTCTGAGTTGCGCCAGCCGCTCGGCTACACCATCGTCGGCGGCCTGATGCTGTCGCAGGTCCTGACCCTGTACACGACGCCGGTGGTCTATCTCTATCTCGACTGGCTGGGCAAATGGCTCGGCAGTATCGGCAAGCGTCCCGCCAAGAAAGTGGTCGCGGCAGCCGCAGAATAAGGAAGTGGATATGGATGCACGTGAGTTATTGAAGCTCGACATGACCGCGGAGACGATGATCATCGTGACGCCGGAACTGACGGTCGGACATTTCGTTCCAGGCATGCCGCGGGTCTATGCGACGCCGATGATGATCCTGCACATGGAGATCGCCGCAGGTGCCGCCATCTCAGCGGCGCTGCCGAAGGGATTTGTCAGCGTCGGCATGGAGGTGAACGTCCGCCATCTCGCTGCAACTCCGATCGGCCAGACCGTGCGCGCGACCGCCCGCGTCACCGAGCTCGATTCCAGGCACATCCTGTTCGCCGTCGAAGCCTGGAACGAGGAGCGCAAGATCGGCGAAGGCACCCACCGCCGCGGCATCGTCAACGTCGCAGAATTCGAGAAGCGGTTCGGCGTGAATGAGAATGCGGCTGCGTGAGTCCTCTTTAGCGGAGCACGAGACCAGATCTCGGGACCTCCACCTCGCCCCCGCTTGCGGAGAGAGGTCGGAATTCAAGCGAAGCTTGAATTCCGGGTGAGGGGGAGCCTCCGCGAGTGCAACTCGCACCGTATCCGTGGAAGCAGCCCCTCACCCTACCCTCTCCCCGTAAGAACCAGGGGAATCGCATATGGATTTGCGGCCTCTATTGCGTTGTTTTGCAGGATGGATTCTGAGAGCGGCTCCCACAAGGCGGAGGGAGTCGTATGGGGAAGTTCAAGAAGGCTTTTCGGCGGTTGTCGG
>NZ_JBUYEN020000023.1:0-134753 GCF_055229415.2 Bradyrhizobium sp. Leo114
TGCCCACCAGGTGGCTCGTAACCACGCTCCTGTAGATTGGCCGACCGATCCTCTCCAACCCCATCAGGTGGCGGTCTTGCACCGACCCCGTACAGAAGCGAGACCCCGGCGAGCGGATGACGCAAAAAGGGATTGACTGAGCAAGGCCCGTTACAGAAGGGTGGGCAAAGCGAAGCGTGCCCACCATCCACGTTCGGTGCAAGAAAGGTGGGCACGCTTCGCTTTGCCCACCCTACTTTCTCCACATGGCCTGCGCGAGCGACCATCACGCGTGATACTGGCCGCCGTTCACGGTGAGCGTCGAGCCGGTGATGAAGCCGGCGTCCTCGGCGGCGAGAAACAGCACCGCACGCGCGATCTCCTCGGGCTCACCAAGACGATTGACCGGGATCTGCGGGATCACGTTCTTCTCCAGGACGTCCTTCGGCACCGCCTGCACCATTTCGGTGTTGATATAGCCGGGCGCGATCACGTTCACGGTGATGCCGCCCTTGGCATTCTCAAGCGCGAGCGCCTTGGTGAAGCCGATGTCGCCGGCCTTGGCCGCGGAATAATTGACCTGGCCGAACTGGCCCTTCTGGCCGTTGATCGAGGAGATGTTGACGATGCGGCCGAACTTGCGGGCACGCATGCCCTCGATCACCTGGCGCGTCATGTTGAAGAGCGAGCCGAGATTGGTGTTGATCACCTCGTTCCACTGCTGCAGCGTCATCTTGTGGAATGCGGTGTCGCGGGTGATGCCGGCGTTATTGACGAGAACGTCGATCGGGCCGACCTCGGCCTCCACCTGCTTGACGCCGGCAGCGCAGGCATCGAACGAGGCGACGTCCCATTTGTAAACGGGAATGCCGGTTTCTTCCTTGAACTTTTGCGCCGCGGCATCATTGCCGCCATAGGTTGCCGCGACCTTGTAGCCGGCCGCCTTCAACGCCTTGCTGATCGCAGCGCCGATGCCGCGCGTCCCACCCGTTACCAATGCAACACGTGCCATGTCCGTCTCCTCCTTCGTCATTTTTTTCTAGGCCGACATTGTGCCGGTCTTTTGAAATTTATCTCTCTATTGAGCATGATCTTTTCGGAAAACCGGTCTCCACTTTTCCGGATCATGCTCTCAAAACGAAAATGCCCGGCGCGAGGCCGGGCATTCTCTTAACAGCTTGCACTGCGGTTGACAGACGATCTTTTCATCATTCAACCCGGCATGTTGCCTCTTGTTCAGTCGCGTGCAACGCACATCGCGATGCCCATGCCGCCGCCGATGCACAGCGTGGCGAGGCCCTTCTTGGCGTCGCGCTTCTGCATCTCGTGCAGCAGCGTCACGAGGACGCGGGCGCCGGACGCGCCGATCGGGTGACCGATCGCGATCGCGCCGCCGTTGACGTTGACCTTGGACGTATCCCAGCTGAGGTCCTTGTTGACGGCGCAGGCCTGCGCCGCGAACGCCTCGTTGGCCTCGATCAGGTCGAGATCGCCGATGCTCCAGCCGGCCTTCTTCAGTGCGCTGCGGGAAGCCGGGATCGGGCCGGTGCCCATGATCTTCGGGTCGACGCCGGCCTGGCCCCAGGAGACGATGCGCGCGAGCGGCGTCCTGCCTTCCTTGGCGGCCTGCTTGGCCGTCATCAGCACCACGGCGGCGGCGCCGTCATTGATGCCGGAAGCGCTGCCGGCGGTGACCGTGCCGTCCTTCTCGAAGGCGGGCTTGAGCTTGGCCATTGCGTCCAGCGTGGCGCCGTGGCGCGGATATTCGTCGGCGTCGACGACCACATCGCCCTTGCGGGTCTTGATGGTGACGGGGACGATCTCGTCCTTGAACCGGCCGGCCTTCTGCGCGGCTTCGGCCTTCTGCTGCGAGGCGACGGCGAACTCGTCCTGCTGGGCGCGGGTGATCTGATATTGCCGCGCCACGTTCTCGGCCGTGTTGCCCATGTGGTAGCCGTTGAAGGCGTCCCACAGGCCGTCCTTGATCATGGTGTCGACGAGCTCGAGCCCGCCCATCTTGACGCCGCCGCGCAGATGCTGCGCATGCGGGGCCATGCTCATGGATTCCTGGCCGCCGGCGACCACGATGTCGGAATCGCCATTGACCAGCGCCTGATAGCCGAGCGCGACCGAGCGCAGGCCCGAGCCGCAGAGCTGGTTGACGCCCCAGGCCGGGCTTTCCACCGGGATGCCGGCGGCGATCGAGGCCTGGCGGGCCGGGTTCTGGCCCTGGGCTGCGGTCAGGATCTGACCCATGATGACTTCGGACACGCGGCCCGGCTCGACGCCCGCACGCTCCAGCGCCGCCTTGATGGCGATGGCGCCGAGGTCATGGGCGGGAGTGTTGGCGAACGCACCGTTGAAACTGCCGACCGGGGTGCGGGCGGCGCTGACGATGACGACATCGTCTGACATGGGCATCTCCTAGAGCTTGATGTTTGGCCTGGGTAACTTGGCGGCGGGCGGGCGGCCGGACGCGGGCCTATCTTTCGGCCTTATCCTGTTAACCTCCTTGAGGCATGTCAATCGGCCAGACGGCCAAATCCTGCCGCGGCGCACTTAAATTGACCCCGTTGGAGCTTTCCTGAGCAATAACTATGCTTTGGAATTAACCGTGGCGCACAAATCGTTGCCGAACTGCTTTGAAAATGCTTACCTTTGCTGCGATGCGTGTGCATCACCCCTGCAGCAATGCTGCAAAGGGTCCCCTCCTGGTGTTGATGTGTGAGCCCCATGGCAAAATCAGAACACCCGACCACGATCAAGAAGTACGCCAACCGGCGGCTCTATAATACCGGAACCAGCACTTATGTGACGCTTGAGGATCTCGCCGCGATGGTGAAGGAAGGCGAGGACTTCCTCGTCTACGACGCCAAGACCGGTGACGACATCACCCGATCGGTGTTGGCGCAGATCATCTTCGAGCAGGAGAACAAGGCCGGCCAGAATCTGTTGCCGACCACTTTCCTGCGGCAGTTGATCCGGTTCTACGGCGACAGCATGCAAATGGTGGTGCCGAAATATCTCGAGCAGTCGATCGAGACGCTGACGAAAGAGCAGGAGAAATTCCGCAAGCAAATCGCAAGCACGCTGAGCGGAACTCCCTTCGCCCCGCTCGAGGAACAGGTTCGGCGCAACATGGAGCTGTTCCAGCAGACCTTCTCCATGTTCAAGCCATTCGTGCCGCCGCGCACGGGAACCGCAACGCCCGAGCCCGAGAAAGTGCCGGAGCCGGCGCCGGATGACGACAACATCGACGACCTGCGCCGCCAGATGAAGGAGATGCAGGAGCGCCTCGAGCGGATGTCGCGCGAGACGACGACGGCGACGAAGAAGGAAGAGTAGGCTCTTCCCCATACCTGCATTGAGCTCGTCATTCCGGGGCGCGCGCAGCGCGAACCCGGAATCCATTGGGCCGTTTGCGCGAGCGGCTGAATGGATTCTCTGATGTGCAAATTGCACATCATAGCTCGATGCGGTCGCATCGCCCCGGAATGACGGAGAGCGGTGGACGACCAGCTAACCAGCCGCCGGCATCGCTTTATCCGCGGTGTGCCATGGCCGCGTCGGCGAGGCCAATCCGATCAGGCGGCCCTGGATATAGTCGCAGCCCCATTCGCGCAGCATCACCGCGGACGCTTCGTCCTGCACCCATTCCGCGACTGTCTTGATGCCGAGCCGGCGCGCGAGGTCGAGCAGTGTCTGCACGAAAGCGCGGTCGTCGGCGGAATGCGCGATGTTCTGCACGAAGGCGCCATCGATCTTGACGATATCGACGCCGAGCTTGCGCAGGTTGCGGAACGAGGTGTAGCCGGCGCCGAAATCATCGATCGCGATCCGGCTGCCGAAATTCTTCAACCGCGTGACGAAGCCGCGCACCTCGTCGAGATTGCTGATCGCCACCGTCTCCGTGATCTCGACGATCAGCCGCTCGCCGACGCCGGGATGCGCGGCCATCAGCGATTCGATTCCGGAGAGCCAGTCCGGATCCATCGTGGTATCCGGCGAGATGTTGAGGCTGAGCTGAACCTCGGGTGAAGCGGCAAGCTCGGCCACCGCAAGCTCGAGCACGCGGTGATCGACCAGCCGGATCAGGCCGAGACGCTCGGCGACCGGCACGATGTCGGGCGCCGACAATGCCCGCCCGTCCTCCTGCTGCATGCGCACCAGGCACTCGTAGAAGGCAGGCTGCCGCGACTGCACCTCGACCACCGGCTCGAACGCCACGACGATGCGACGTTCGTTCAGGGCGGTGACGATCTCGTCGGTGACGCGGATGTTGACGCGGCGCTGGGCGTCGCGCTCGACATTCGGCTTCCAAAGCAGGAACGAGCCGGCGCGGCGGCTCTTGGTGGTATCGAGCGTCTCCTGGGCGCGGTTGATCGCCTCGTCGGCGCTGCGGGCGTGGCGGGGCACGCTGACCGCGCCTATCGACGCCGTCACCGACACGGGGCCCGACTTGGTCGGCACGATCTCCTCCCGCACGGCCGTGAGAAAACGTTCGGCGGCGACATTGGCATCGTCGACGGTGCAGTTGCGCAGGATCAGCCCGAACTTGTTGCCGGAGAAACGCCCGAGCACGTCGCCGCCGCGCAGGCGGGCGCGGATGCGCTTGCTGATCTCCGCGATCACGGCGTCAGCGACGTCGAAGCCGAAGGCGTCGTTGATGCGCGCCAGATGGTCGATGCCGATCATCATGAAGGCGCAGGACGATCGGAAGCGTGCAGCCTCCTCGATCGCCTCGGCGAGCGCGGCGATCAGATGGGTGCGGTTGAGTTCGCCGGTGAGCGGATCGTGCCGCGACAGCTTCACGAGCTGCTCGTCGCGGGCATGACGCTCATTGTCGATCCTGATCACGCCCTGGGCGCGCACTGGCCGGCCGTCGGGTCCGGCAAACCAGCAGCCGGTTTCCTCGATCCAGATCACGGGCGCCGAGGTATTGGCCCGCACGCCGTACTCAATCCGGTAAGGCATGCCCTCGCCGCTACGGAGCGGCGCGGGTTGGCCGAACGCATCGCTGCGAATGGCGCGCGATGGCTCGATCAGCCTGGAAAATGCGGCGCCGCTTGCAATCGCCTCCGCCGGGAGATCAGGGAAAACCAAGGCCACATTGTCGCTCCAGACGAGCGCATCGGAGGCAATATCCCAGACAAAGGTGACTTGGCCGAGCGAAGCCAGGATGTCGGCGGCTGGCGGGATGGAAGGCATCTGCTGTCGCCTCGTTTCAGGACACGGCCAATTCAGGACACGGCCAGTTGGATACAGGTGGACGCACGTGACAGTGGGTAAGTGATTCCGAGCCCGCAGTGTGCCTCTGTTTCCGCTCAGACCTTAGGTAAAGTTCATAAATAATCTGGAAACCACGTTTTGCCGCCATCGGGAACAAAAGCCCGTGCACCGGCATGGACCTTGCGAGTTCGAGGCCAACGGGATGGCAGCGTCCCGAAACGTGACAATCGAGCGGGATCAGCGATGCCGGAAGCCGGCGAATCAAGGCAAGTGCTGGACGGCGAGGTTTTGACCGGCGCCGCCATCGCCTCGGCTGAACTCGTCCCGCTGACCGAATCCCTGCACTACGTGTCCAAGCAGCCGCTGCCACGGCCCGACGCGGGCTTCGTGACCCAGCTGATCGCGACTGCGGCGCTGGCGCCGGAGACTCGTCCGCTGCGGCGCGGCACGCTGGCGGACGCGCAGATGGCCTATGGCGCCCATCCGCAGGAACGGCGCGGCGTCGCGCGCCGCACGCGCCAGATCATCTAAGAGCGTTTTCGAGCGAAGTGGAAACCGGTTCGCGTAAAGAAAACGCGTCAAAACAAGAATCCAGAGCTCAGCGCTGTTCCGGTTCAGTCGGCGGATTGCGGCTTGGCTGCAGGTCCGGGGAGGCGACCGCGGGTTGCACCTGCGTCGGCTTGGAATGATCCTGCAGCACTGATTCCGCGACCGAGGCCGCCGGCGGCACCGTGTTCGCTGACGTCGTTGAGGCTGCGGGTGGTGGAGCCGGCTGCGGGGCCGGCGCGGGAGCCGGCTGGGGAGTTGGCGCCGGCGCGGGTTGCGGCAGCGGGGCTGGCTCCGGCTCGATTTGCTGCACCCGTGTTGCGGGCGCGATCGCCGCACGACGGCGGGTGCGAAGCGCGATCCCGGAGATGAAATCCGCCAATGCCAGCAAGGTCAGCAGAGCAAAGGTCGAGGTGCCGAATTTCGGCCACAGCACGAATTCGGCGGCTGCCGCACCGAACACGATCAGCGACAGCAAGTGATCCATCACGAATTTGGCGCCCGGCCGCGCGCCCTTGATGACTTCGAGCAACAGCAGGAGGATGCCGAGCGCCAGCAGGATGTCGCTCAGCGTTATCGGCCACTCCGCCCCCGACATCAGCGGCACCGTCACCAGCGGATCGACCAGCGATACGCCGGGCATCAGGAAGACGATGATGTTGTAGACCGCGAGCGGAATCAGCAGCAGCGGAAAACCGACCATGCGAGCGAGGCCTTAGCGAAGGAAACCAGGAGCGAAACGCCCTGAGATCGTGATTCGATCAGATTGAATCGGATCATGACCTGATTTGATTGTTTGAGCATGACTTCCGCGCAAACGCTACGCGTTTGTCGCGAGGGAAGAACCGGTGCCACTCTTCCCGGATCACGCCCGACGCGCCGAGGCGGACCGTCTGATCGCACTCATTGGCCGATTTCAGGCGGCCCAATCAATCGTGATCCCGGCCCTGCTTTCAGAGCCGGGGATCCAAATGCTCTCCGATCCCGCGGGGATCAGGATTCTTTCTTCTTCAGGACCTGCCGGCCCTTGTACATGCCGGTCTTGAGATCGAGATGGTGCGGGCGACGCAGCTCGCCGGAATCCTTGTCCTCGACATAGGTCGGCTTCTTGATCGCGTCCGCCGAACGGCGCATGCCACGGCGCGACGGCGAGGTTTTTCTTCTGGGAACAGCCATAACAGTCCTCTAGGGGTGTAGCGGAGGCATCCGTCCGAAATTAAGGACGCGCGTCAAAAGCGAGCTGCGATGCCGATAAGGCCGGGCTTATAGAGGAAGGGATGGCGTAAAGCTAGGGCCTGACGCGATTAGATTGCGGTGCGAGCCCTCCCCGTCGGCAACGGGCAAAGCCCGACATGGCTGGTCGAATTTATCGGAACAAAACGTGACCATCCGCTATCGGTTTCGGCACGCGAGGGCACCACGATCTCGTCCCGTCCAGAATAGGCCATGCGGTGCCGGCCAGCGGGTGCATCGCGCTCAGAATCCGCGGCTCTCGCTCCAGCAGCGCTGCACCGCGCTGGCGCGGGCCATATAGGTTGCGCTCAGGCGGCGCACACCGGGGCCGGGATTGCGGGCGCTGCGCTTGACCGGATTGGGCAGGATCGCCGCGAGCAGCGCTGCCTCGCGTGGCGACAAAGTCGCCGCCGAGCGGCCGAAGGCGTATTGGGAACCGGCCTCGGCCCCGAACTGGCCGGACGGGCCGAGCTCGGCGATGTTGAGATAGATTTCCAGGATCCGCTGCTTCGGCAGCACGAAATCGATCCACATGGCCAGCGGCAGTTCCAGGGCCTTGCGGACCACGCTGCGGCCCGGCCACAGGAACAGGTTCTTGGCGACCTGCTGGGTGATGGTCGAGCCGCCCCGGCCCGGCTCGCCATCCTCGGCATCGTCGATCGCATCCTGCAGCGCGTCCCAGTCGATGCCGCGATGGCTGCAGAACTTCGAATCCTCCGACCCCACCACGGAGCGGGGGAGATACGGCGAGATCGCGTTGAAATCGACCCATTGCCGGGTGACAGGCGCGCCCTTGAGAGTGCGCCAAGCCATCAGCGCCGAAACCGGCTGCCCGGATCGGTAAAGCGGTGTCAGCACGTAGGGCACGAGCAGCACGGCCACCAGCAGCAGCAAAAGGATCCGGACAATGCGCAAATTGGAGGTTCCGGCTGAAAGCGGGTCGGCGCTGCCGGCAATATTGGCCGGTTTCAAATGAGATTCTGTAACAATTGGCGGTTTTTCCAGCGCTTTTAAGGCGCAGCCTTCGGCCCGGCGGAATTGACGAAGCCGGTGCCATCAACGATTGTCCGCCCCGAAATCCGATCTGGAGCAATTCTTAATGACGACCGGTACTGCAGAATTCGCCAAGCGGCTGGACCAGACCGCTGACGATACCGAGGCCCTGCTGGCGAAACTCTTGGCCGACACCGTGGAGAAGGACGAGATCGTCCGCCCGAGGCGGCTGATCGAGGCCATGCGCTATTCGAGCCTCGGCGGCGGCAAGCGCCTGCGGCCGTTCCTGGTGGTCGAGAGTGCCGCCGTGTTCGGCGTGCCGCGCAACGCCGCGCTGATGGCGGGGGCCGCGCTCGAATGCATCCACTGCTACTCCCTGATCCATGACGACCTGCCGGCGATGGACAATAGCGATCTGCGCCGCGGCCGCCCCACCCTCCACAAGGCCTATGACGACGCGACCGCGATCCTCGCCGGCGATGCGCTGCTCACGATCGCCTTCGACATCATCACCCGCGACGAGATCCATCGCGATGCCGGCGTCAGGCTGGCGCTGACCCGGGCGCTCGCGCGCGCCTCCGGCGTCGGCGGCATGGCTGGCGGGCAGATGCTCGACCTCGCCGGCGAAGGCCGGTTCGGCGACCGCGAGCCGGTGGACGTGGCGCGGCTGCAGCAGATGAAGACCGGCGCGCTGCTCCGCTTCGGCTGCATCGCCGGCGCCATCCTCGGCCAGTCCTCCGAGAAAGAATATCTGGCACTCGACGATTTCGGCCGCGCGCTCGGCGAAGCCTTCCAGATCGCCGACGACCTGCTCGACGTCGAGGGCGATGCCGCCGCGCTCGGCAAGCAGACCGGCCAGGACGCGGCGCTTGGCAAGACCACCTTCGTCACCCAGCTCGGCATCGACGGCGCCAAGCAGCGCGTCCGCGACCTGCTCGCGCGTGCCGATGCCGCTTTGTCGGTGTTCGGAGCGAAGGGCGATGTGCTGCGCGCGGCGGCGCGGTTCGTTGCCGAGCGCAGGAATTAGAGTGCCAATGGATCGGATCAGGTAGAGCGACCAAGACGAAGCTGCGCCCCCTCTCCCGCTTGCGGGAGAGAGTTGGGGTGAGGGTGTCGCCGCGGCGAGACTCTTCGTGTGGAGAGAGCCCCCACCCGCCGCTTACGCGGCGACCTCCCCCGCGAGCGGGAGAGGTGAACGAGCTAGCGGCCTGGCCGTTACAATCAAAGAGAGCAACCAGGGCGGACCATGAGCAAGGAATTCGAGGAACACCTTGTTCGCTTCCGGAAACTGCCGAAGGCTGTCCGCGTGGTGTATTCGCGGCCACGCATCTTTACTTCGATCGCAGTGGGCGTCGCCGCGTTCTTCCTTTTGCCTCAGACACTGCGTCCGGTGACGCGGCTCGTAGTGAGCTGGGATATCTTCGTCGCGCTATATCTCGCCCTCGCCTTCATGATGATGCTCCAATGCAGCATCGCTTACATCAGGCGCAACGCGATCCTGCAGGATGACGGCCGGTTCCTGATCCTGCTCATCACCGCGCTCGGCGCCTTCGCGAGCCTTGCTGCGATCATCTTCGAGCTCGGCGCCGCCAAAAGCAGCCCGGAAGCGCTGGCGCTCGCGATCGTCACCATCGCGCTATCGTGGGCGCTGGTGCACACCGCCTTTTCGCTGCACTATGCGCACGAATATTATCGCGGGAAGGAACCCGGCGGTCTGCAGTTTCCGAGCGGCAAGGAGCACGTCGAGGCCGACTACTGGGATTTTGTCTACTTTTCATTTGTGATCGGCATGACCGCGCAGGTCTCCGATGTCGGCATCACCGACAGGATCATCCGCCGCACCGCGACCGTGCACGGCATCATCTCCTTCGTGTTCAACACGGCGCTGCTGGCGTTGATGGTCAATATCGCGGCGAGCGCGATCTAGCTTCGGCGCGCAACATCACGCGTCATTGCGAGTTTGGCACCGGCCGAGGGCCGACCCCGCTTGATGAAAATAGGAGGGCGTTATTGACGCGCAGAGGCGCCTCCTCACCGCTGTCATTCCGGGGCGTCCGAAGGACGAGCCCGGAATCCATCGGGCGCCGCACTCCGCGGTGAGATGGATACCGGGCTCACGCTACGCGTGCCCCGGAATGACCGCGCGGACGATGACCGGCGGCTTGCAACTCACTTTCTTCTTAGCGGAGCGAAGCAATCCATTTCGCCGCTTGCTGAGGCATGGATTGCTTCGCTTCGCTCGCAATGACGGCTCGGCCAAGCTAATTGCAAACCTGGACATTGCCGCCGCCGCCCTCGTATGGGCCGCCTTGCGCGGTGGTGCGGAATTCGAGGTGGCAGCCGCGCGCGACCGGCCGGCAGCCGCCGCGGTCGCAGACCATTTGGCCGCCGCCACCGCCGCGGCCGCCTGAAGAGGCCATCGGCCGGGGAATGCGCACTTCCGCCCGCTCGCGCCGTGCCGGCCGATCGCCGGAATCGCGCTTGGCCACCGGCTTCTTGTCGCGTCGCTTCTCGCACGCATTGTCGTCATTGAGGAACGAGCCCGCGCCACAGACGATCCGGGTGCAGCGATCGCCATCGGCCTTGGTGCCGTGCTCGCAGATCAGCGGGCAGACGCGCGATGATTTCTGCTTAATGGCATCGAGCGTGTCGACATTGGCGACCTTGGTGTCGAGCCTGGTTCCGGCATAGCGATTGAACAGCGTCAGCGACCGCTGAGAGGCGGCGTTCCACTCGCCATCGGCGCTACCTGTCAGGCAGCCGACGCGGCGCAGCTCGGTCTGGATCGATTTGGTGACGTCGGCTTGCGGCGAGCCGGTGCTGAGCGCAGCGACACTCACCGCTTTGTCCTTGTCGACCGGCGTCGTCGCGGGCGCGGCGGCCGCCTGATCCGCGGCGATCTTGTCGGCCAGTGCCTTTTCCGCGGCCAGCCGCTTCTGCTCGGCGACCGCCGCCTGCTCCTGCGCGACCTGCTTGGCCTTTTCGGCGGCGATGCGCGCCTGTTCAGCGGCCCTGGCGTCGGCAGCCGCCTTGGCCTGCTCGGCTTTTTGGGCACCTTCGGCGGCGAGCCGGGCACGCTCCTGCTCCGCCGCCCGCGCCTTCTCCGTGGCGGCGACGCGGGCTTCCTCGGCTGTGATCTTCTCGAGCTGGAGTTTGGCGAGGCTCGCATAGAAGCCGTCGGGATATTGCGCGAGAAAGGCGTTGAGCGCGCTCTTGTTGCCGACCTGCAGCGCCAGCTCGTAATCACGGCGGATATCGGCCTGCGGATTCGGCACGGGCGCCGCCTTGGCTGGCGCCGGGACCAGCGGCACGTCCTCCCCACCGAGCGAGCCATAGACGAACGGCTCCTGGCGGTTATTGGTGGACTTCAGCACGTCGTCGCGGACGTAACCGAACGCGCGCCGCACATCGAGCCCGGGCGTCGCCAGGTGCTTTGCGAGCGCCGATGTGAAGGGGCTGTTCTTGCCGTCGCCATCGGCGGCGGTGGAACCGGCCTTGGCCGCATAGGCGATCAGCACGTTCGGGCTGGTCGGCTCGACCTTGGCGAGGCCCTGCCCGATCGCGCGCGACGCCACCGTGCGCTTCATGGTCTTGGCAAAGGGATTGTCGCGGCAGGCGTCGAGGATCACGAGCCGCAGTTTCTTGGCCGGCTCGATCGCGATCAGGACGCGGTCGAGCGAAAACGCCTCATCATAGACGTCGGTGTCGCGTTCCAGCCTCGCATCGACCGGAATGAGGTAATTGGCGCCGTCGACCTCGATGCCATGGCCGGCGTAATAGACCACGGCGATCTCGGCATCGCGGGTACGATCGGCAAAGTCGCGCAGCGCGCGGCGGGTCTCGACCGCCGGGAGATCGCGGCGGAAGTCCACCACGTCGAAACCGGCGTCCTTCAGCATCGCCGCGATCAGCGCGCCGTCATTGACGGGGTTGGGGAGCGGCGCGACGTTCTGATAGGCCTGATTGCTGAGCACCAGCGCCACGCGCTTCTCGGCGAAGGCCGGCTGGCACATCAGAAGCAGGAACAGCGCCAGAACGAGGTGATGCAATCCCGGAAATCCAATCGATTTCATTACCGCACCTTCAAAAAACGCGGCTTTTCCATCCGACAGCAAAGCCTATCAGAAGCCGGGGCCGGATGGGGTGAGCCAAATCACGAACCATCCCGTGCCCGCCGTCCCATAACGTGTTAGTAGCCGAAGCCGAATGATGGTTCGCGTAGCCCGGGTGAAGCGAGGCATAACCCGGGAGCGCTGGTGACCGTCGATGGAGTGTCCCGGGTTGCGCTACGCTCCACCCGGGCTACCAACGGATGCCGGGAGGAACCAACCATGAGCCATGACCGATCGACCATTGAGGCCGTCGTGCAGAACTATTTCGACGGGCTCTACGAAGGCGACGCCGACAAGCTCGGCGCGATGTTTCACCCCTCCGCCGACCTGCGCTGGCTGGAAAAGGGCGAGCTTCAGGTGCTGACCGTGCCGGACTGGCTCGACCGGGTCCGCAAGCGGCCGTCGGCCAAGGCCGAAGGCAAGCCGCGCGAGGATTTCATCGTTACCATCGACCGCTCGGACGACTCCACCGCCTTCATCAAGGTCCGCTGCCAATTGCCGCCGCGCTATTTCACCGATTATCTGGTGGCGATGAAACTGAAGGACGGCTGGCAGATCGTCTCGAAATCCTATCGTTACGACCTGCGGGAGTAAGTCCGCCCCGGGGTTGGCGGATCGGACGGCCCTCTTTTCGATCTCGCACGGTCGAGCCGTCCACGCACATTGACCTTGCCTGCGCTTCGGGGCCAATTTGGACGGCCATGGAAGCCAGATTCCAGACCTTCGTGATCCTGCTCGCTGTGCTGGCGGGCACGGCGCTGGTGGCGCGGCGCCTCAATGTCGCGCCTGCCATCCTCTTGATGCTGGCAGGCATCGCGCTCGCGTTCGTGCCGGGCATGCCCAGCATCGAATTGCCGCCGGAACTGGTGCTGCTGCTGGTGCTGCCGCCGCTGATCTACACGGCTGCGGTGGCTATGAGTTGGCGCGAGTTCAAAAATAGCCTTCGTCCGATCGTGCTGCTCGCCGTCGGCTGCGTGATCTTCACAGCGGCGGCGGTAGCGATCGCCACTCACTACCTGATCGGGCTGCCTTGGGAGGTCGGGTTCCTGCTCGGCGCGATCGTGGCGCCGCCCGACGTGGTCGCCCCGCTTGCGATCGCGCGGCGGCTCCACATCCCCCGCCGCATCCTTGTCGTGCTGGAGGGCGAGGGGCTGGCGAATGATGCCACGGCGCTGATCCTCTACCGCTTCGCCCTCGCGGCGATCACCACCGGCGCCTTCTCGCTGCCGAAGGCCACCGGCGAATTTGCAGCCATCGTGGTCTGCGAGATCGCGTTCGGCATCGCCGTCGGATGGCTCAGCCTGCGCGCCCGTCAGCACTCGCGCGATCCGCAGGTCGAGATCACACTCTCGCTGATCACACCTTATGTGGCCTATTGGCTGCCCGAACATTTTGGCGGCTCCGGCGTGATCGCCACGGTCGCCTGCGGTCTTTACGTGAGCTGGAATGGGCCGCTCCTGATTTCTTCCGCCACCCGCCTGCAAGGCATCTTCTTCTGGGACTTGGTGATCTACCTGATCGAAGGCATCCTGTTCTTGCTCACCGGCTTCCAGATGCGCTTGCTGTACGAGAAGTCGAAGGCATTTCCGCTCGACGACATCCTCTCCACCACTGCGCTGGTGATCGCAGTCATCGTCATCGCGCGCTTTGCCTGGGTATTTCCCGCAACCTATCTGCCGCGGATCCTGAGCAAGCGCCTGCGGCAGCGCGATCCACAGCCGCCCTGGCAATGGGTATTCACGCTCGCCTTCGTCGGCGTTCGCGGCGCGGTGTCGCTCGCCGCGGCGCTGGCGCTGCCGTTTGCGCTCGCGAGCGGCGAGCCTTTTCCCTACCGCGACATGATCCTGTTCGTCGCCTTCGGCGTCATCTTCATCACGCTGGTGGGATTTGGCTTGAGCCTGCCCACGGTCGTCGGCTGGCTGAACATCACCAAGGACGGCTGCGCCGAGACTATCGCCGAGCATGAAGCAGAAATTGTCGCGAGGCGCCAGGCGCTGGCCGCCGGCCTCGCATCGCTCGATGCCATCGTTGACGAGCGCGCGCTCTCCGAAGAGGTCGTCAAGCTGCTGCGGGCGCGGCACCATATCCGCACCAGCCAGCTTCCGGCCGCGCTTGATCCCGACAAGCACGACGTCTCCGCCAACGGCACCGAGCTGACGCGGGAATTGATCGCGACCGAGCGCCAGTTCATCCACGCCCTGCTCCGCGACGGCAAGATCACCGACGAGACGCGCCGCCGGATCGAGCGCGATCTCGACCTGGAAGAGGCCAGCCTCGCGAACCGCGAATATCGGAAGATACCGTTGTAACGCGGGCTAACCTTTTTATTTGAGCATGATCTCCGCGCAAACGCTTCGCGTTTGTCGCGAGGGAAAACCGGTTTCCACTTTTCCGGATCATGCTCTACCGCGAGGCGCAGAATTCCTTCACAGCACCGACCACAGCAGCGCCGATCACGTCCTGCCGTTCCGTGGACGCCATTGCCAGCTCCTCGTCCCGATTGATGATCGAGCCGGCCTCAAGCAGGACCGCGGGCACGCGGGTCCGCATAAGCACGATGAGCTGGTCGTAACGATAGACGCCTACCTTCTTGTCCAGCAATTTTCGCCGGTATCGCCCCATCACGGCCTGCGCATATTGGCGGGCATATTGCAGGCCCTGCGCCTTCATTCGATCGCCGAGCAGCCGGGCGAACCTCAGGCTGGTCCAGAATTTCGGATTGTCATGAGAGACGAACAGCGAATAGCCGCTAAACCGGTCGCTGAAGTGGCTCTTCGTTCCCTCGAACTCCCATTCTTCGAGAAAGGAATCAGGCACCGAATCATGGTGGATCGACAGGGCCAGATCGGCGCCTGAATTGTTGATGGCGGCGGCGCGCTTGAACAGGCTCGGCCTTTTCGGGCCTTCGGTCACCAGGAGGCGGGTTTGCGCAAAGCCTTCCGACTTCAATTTGTCCTCGATGCGTTTGGCAAGGCGGAGATTGAAATCGAATTCCGGAATGTTGCGGGCGCTCCTCGCACCCGGCGCTTCGGCGGTATGGCCGACATCCAGGATGAGCTTGAATTTGGACCGGTCGCATTTCGAAGACGCAGTCTTTGGCGCCGCCCTGACACTCCCGCGCGACCATGCGGCATATCGCGTGTCGGGCGACACGAGCGACAAGACGATGATCGAACTCATGATGATCGGACGATGGCGCCACACGGCGAACATCGTAGCCCGGATGCAGCGAAGCGCAATCTGGGATCTGTCCATCGGCGTGCGAGACATCCCGGGTTTCGCTTCGCGCACCCGGGCTACGGTTACCGCCTACTCCGCCGCGGCGTTCTGGCCGGGACCACCGACGAAGCCCGTGGGATCGCCGAAGCGCTCGGTCATGACCGCCGTTAGGTCCTTCGCCTTGCTGGTCACGCAGGCGCCAGAACGGACGGTGTAACGGTCCTGATGCGCAACATGCGGCGGCGCCTCGCCCTGCTGCAGCGCGCGGGCGGCGTCCATCACCAGCTTGCGAAAATGCATGATGCCGAGGTCGGTCGGCCCGAGATGCTCGCGGGTGCGGTCGGCAATCGGGCCCTGGCTGTCCTGCACCGCGGCGTCCTGCTCGGAAACGCCCTTGATGCCGGTGTAGCTCTTGGTCTTCTGCAGTTTGCGATCGATCAGATAGTCGTTCGATTTGTTGCGCAGCGGCACATAGTTCTCATCGACCTCGGCGATCACGCCGTTGCCGCGGTCATACGCATCGCGCTCCGCTTGCGTGATCGGGCGATGCGGATTCCAGGCGTAGGTGTAGATCCAGCAGTTGGTGTCGGTCACCGGCACGAAGCTCTGGCCGAAGATGTTCTCGCCCGGCATCGCGCTCGGCGCATAGGCGTGAACCGGCATCAGGAACTGGGCGATGCGCCAATAGATGTTGTCGGAGCCGGTGAGGCGGCCGCCTCCGATCGTCAGCCCGGCGTCGTGCGCGTTGATCTTGATCACGGGCCCGCGGGTCTTCGGCGATCCAGCGCATGTGCTCGGTCGCCACACGCACCAGCGGATTGACGAAATGCTTCTTGATATCGAGGATCTCGTTCTCTTCCTTCTCGAACGACAGATGCGCGAAAGTGAAATGCGCGGTATCGATCGAGCCTTCCAGCGCCTGCACCCAGTTGCAGTCCTGCCACTTCTTGCTGATGTAGCGATGCGACGGCGGCACCAGCGCCATCTCCAGCGCCGGCAACTCCGGCACTGAATCGGCCGGGCCCATATAGGCCCAGATCATGTCGCCCCATTCGCGCACCGGATAGGACTTGATGCGGATGTGATCCTTGGCGTTGAGATCGGGATAGGAGGTCGGCATGTCGACGCAGTGGCCGTCGGTGTCGAACTTCCAGCCGTGATAGACGCAGCGGATGCCGCACTCCTCGTTGCGGCCGAGCCAGAGATTGGCGCCGCGATGCGGGCAATATTGGTCGATGACCCCGACGACGCCGCGACTATCGCGGAAAGCGAGCAGCTCCTCGCCGAGGACTGTGATCTTCTTCGGCTCGCTGTCGGGCTCCGGCAGTTCCTCCGACAACAGCACCGGCAGCCAGAAGCGGCGCAACAGCTCCCCCATTCCCGTGCCCGGCCCGCTTTCGGTCAAGAACCTGTTGTCTTCCGCGCGAAGCATGGCACGTCCTCCGATTCTTGTTTTGGTTATGAGGAAGCTTGGCGCAAGCGCAGGCGCCGGTCAACGCGCACTGCATCAACGTGTCACACATATAGATTGTGAGATTTATCACACGCAATTTCAGGTAAAAATGATAGCGACGTTCGAATTACCATGTCCCGTTCAGGAAAGGATGCTCAGATGGCGACGTCGGAAGCCGAAGTCGAAACTGCCGTTCGTGGCGGATGCGCTCTCTTCAAGCGAATGATCGCAAACCTTGAAATCAGAATCCGCGACGAACGGCGCAGGCTCGCCGTCCTCGAAGCCAGCCTGAGGAAGGCGGAGTCTCAACCAAGGCCCGAACCGACCCTCATCGAGCAGCTCAAGCAGTCGATCGCATCACTACAGAGCCAGATCGATGAGGATGAGATGAGCCTTGCCGACATCCGCATCGACTTCGAGATGTTCTGCACGTGATAGGTTGCGGCGCGCCGTCCCGCATTCACCGTCACACCGGCCGCTCGCCTTTCACCGTGACGCGCGTGCCGGATCGGGTGTGGGGCCAGTAGTCCCACATCGCGCGGTGCTGGGTGCAGCGATTGTCCCAGAAGGCGATCGCGTTCTCGGTCCAGCGGAAGCGGCACTGGAACAGCGGGTTTTCCGCGTGCTGATAGAGATAGGCGAGGATCGCGTCGCTCTCGTCGCGGGGGATGCCCACGATGTGACGGGTGAAGCCGCGATTGACATAGAGCGCCTTCTTTCCCGTCACGGGATGCGTGCGCAGCACCGGATGCTCGGCATGGGGATAGCTCGGCTTGTCGGCAACGCCGTAATTGGCGTAGAGCCCGCGATAGATCGGCTCGCCGTCATGCAGCGCGGTGAGCCCGTCGAGATAGGCCTTCATCCGATCCGACAGCGCCTCATAGGCCGCATACATATTGGCGAACAGCGTGTCGCCGCCGTGCGGCGGGCACTGCCTGATGTAGAGGATCGAGCCCA
Source organism: Bradyrhizobium sp. Leo114 (assembly GCF_055229415.2). Lineage (NCBI taxonomy): Bacteria > Pseudomonadati > Pseudomonadota > Alphaproteobacteria > Hyphomicrobiales > Nitrobacteraceae > Bradyrhizobium > Bradyrhizobium sp. Leo114. The sequence goes on from NZ_JBUYEN020000023.1 coordinate 17,722, forward strand.
TCGGCGGCTCGAGATCGCAGGACACGTCCGAATGCCAGCCTTCGCCGTTGGCGCGCGGTGAATCCTTGTCGGCGTGGATCTTCATCAGCGCGGGATCCTCGCCCTCATGCGGCGCGGCGGGATGGATGTGCAATTCGCCGAACTTGCGGCCGAAGGCGAGATGCTCCTTCGGCGTGATGCGCTGGTCGCGGAAGAAGATCACGAGGTTCTCGGCAAGCGCGCGATGGATCTCGTCCATCTGGCGATTGGAGCGCGCATCGTCGGAGACGAGCTGCGCGATATCGACACCGGAAATCTCCGCGCCGATGATCGGCGTCAGCTTTTCGACGCCGATGGTTTCATAGGGCTCGCTCTCGTCGGCGAGATGCTTGTAGCGGGGACCTTGCTTGCCGGACAGCGAGCTCACGGGTGTTGCTCCCAATCGTTATTGTCGGGAGCATCGTAGCCCGGATGGGGCGAAGCGCAATCGCAGGCCGCGGCTTTATCTGTCGTCCCCGCAAAAGCGGGGACGACAGCGGAGAGGGGTCGTTGGACGGAGAGAACTTACTCCGCCGCGGTCACCGTATTCGGCACGCTGCTGCCCTGGCCGTAGCGCTGGTCGATGTAGTCGATGACCAGCGCCTTGAAATCGGCGGCGATCGCGGGACCGCGCAGGGTGCGGAACTTCTTGCCGTCGACGAAGACAGGCGCGGCCGGCGCTTCGCCAGTGCCCGGAAGTGAGATGCCGATATTGGCGTGCTTGGATTCGCCGGGGCCGTTGACGATGCAGCCCATGACAGCGACGTTGAGCTGCTCGACGCCGGGATACTTCGTCTTCCAGGCCGGCATCTCGTCGCGGATGAAATCCTGGATCGAGCGCGCCAATTCCTGGAAGGTGGTGGAAGTCGTGCGGCCGCAGCCCGGGCAGGCCGCGACCAGTGGCACGAAGGTGCGGAAACCCATCGTCTGCAACAGTTCCTGCGCGACCTGGACTTCCAACGTGCGGTCGCCGCCGGGCTCAGGCGTCAATGAGATGCGGATGGTGTCGCCGATGCCGTCCTGCAAGAGGATGCCGAGCGCGGCGGAGGAGGCGACGATGCCCTTCGATCCCATGCCGGCCTCGGTGAGGCCGAGATGGATCGCGTAATCCGAGCGGCGCGCCAGATCCTGATAGACCGCGATCAGATCCTGCACGGCCGAGACCTTGGCCGACAGGATGATGCGGTTCTTGGGCATGCCGAGCTCTTGCGCGCGGGCCGCTGACAAGAGTGCCGACTGCACCATGGCTTCGCGCGTCACCGCGCGGGCATCGCGCGGGTTCGGCGAGGCCGTGTTCTCGTCCATCAGCTTGGTCAAGAGTTCCTGGTCGAGCGAACCCCAGTTCGCACCGATGCGCACCGGCTTGTTGTTCTTGTTAGCGATCTCGATGATGTCGGCGAACTGCGAGTCGCGCTTGTTCTTGAAGCCGACATTGCCCGGATTGATGCGGTATTTGTCGAGCGCCTCGGCGCAGGCCGGATATTCGGCGAGCAGCTTGTGGCCGATATAGTGGAAATCACCGATCAGGGGCGTCTCGATGCCGCGCTTACGCAGGCCATCGCGAATGTGGGGCACGGCGGCAGCGGCTTCCTCGCGGTCGACCGTGATGCGCACCATCTCCGAGCCGGCGCGCGAAAGTGCTGCGACCTGGGCGATGGTGCCATCAACATCGGCGGTGTCAGTGTTGGTCATCGACTGAACGACGATCGGGGCGCCCCCGCCGACGGCGACATGGCCGACCATGACCTGGGTTGTCTGATGCCGGGGCGCTGGGCCGGCGACGTCGCTGAGAATTTCGGGCTTGTTCATGGCGTCTCGAATATCAGGTTTTGGTGACATTCACCAAGGGGGGCACGAAGGCGGGCTGGCGGTTTATTGGATCACATATTTTCTAACGGAGATTCAACAGCTTGCGCCTGAAAGCGGGATCGAGCGCAAGACCGGCGGCCGTCCGATGGGCTGACCGGTATATCGGGGGAGGATTCGGGGGATTAAAGGGCCCGCGAACACGCGAGGACGGCTTTTCATCCCCTACCGCGCGCCATACCTTGAAGCAAATACCACCCGCGGGAGGTGCAGATGGCGACAAGGGATGAGCTTATCACCACGGCGGAACTTGCCGATATCCTGCATCAGCCGGATCTTCGCCTCTTCGACTGTACGACCTATCTGGAGCCGGCGCCGGAAGGCAGCGGCGTTCCCTATATTGCGGTGCCGGGGAAAGAAACCTTCGAGGCCGGCCATATCGCCGGCGCCGATTTTCTCGACTTGCAGGGCGAATTCTCCGCTCCGAACACGGAACTGCGCTTCATGATGCCCCTCGTCGCGCAGCTCGAAACCGCCTTCGGCCGCCACGGGATCGGTCCCGACAGCCGGGTGGTGCTGTATTCGATCGGCACGCCGATGTGGGCGACGCGCTTCTGGTGGATGCTGAAATCGCTGGGCTTCGACGGCGCCTCCGTGCTCGACGGCGGCCTGGACAAGTGGAAAGCGGAAGGACGCCCGCTCGAGACCGGCCCCGCCAAGGGCTATCCGCCTGCGACGTTTGCCGCGAAACCGCGAGCGGGTTTCTTCGTCGGCAAGGACGACGTGCTCGCCGCACGAGGGGACCAAGGCACCGTCACCGTCAATGCGCTGGGTCCACAATTCCACGCAGGCCTCGAACCCAGCCGCTACGGCCGGCCGGGACGCATTCCCGGCAGCGTCAATGTGCCGGCGGCGACGTTGCTCGATCCCACGGCGAAGACGTTCATCGCGCGCGCGGACGCGGAAGCGAAATTTGCAAGCCAAGGCATCAGCAAGGACAAGCGCGTGATCGCCTATTGCGGCGGCGGCATTTCCGCCACGGTCGATTTATTCCAGCTCCATCGGCTCGGCTACGACAACCTCACTCTCTATGATGCCTCGATGGGCGAATGGGCCAAGGACGAGACCCTGCCGATCGAACGGGGATAGGCGCGGGTTCTTTACCCGTCATTGCGAGCGAAGCGAAGCAATACACGGCACGCGGAGGCATGGATTGCTTCGCTCCGCTCGCAATGACGGAGGAAAGATCTACCTCGACGCCCAGTCGTCATTCCGGGGCGATGCGAAGCATCGAGCCCGGAATCCATTTCTCCACCGCGCATGCGGCCCGATGGATTCCGGGCCTGCGCCTTCGGCGCATCCCGGAATGACAGCGGTGGTTCACGCCGGCACATTGGGATCCGGCGTCACCTTCGGATCCGGCTTGTTCACGAGATAGAGGCCGATGATCACCAACAGCGCCGCGACGCCGAATACCGGCGTCAGGGTGTCATGCATGATGACATAGGCAGCGACGACGCCGAACAGCGGCGTGATGAAAGTGAAGGCCGACAGCTTGCTGGCGGAATACATCTTCACCATCGCAAACCAGATCACGAAGGTGCAACCCACCACCCAGATCGCCTGATACGCCATCAAGGCGAGCGACAGCGGGCTGGGAAAATGGGTGATGGTTTCGCCCGCAAGCCACGAGGCGATACCCAGGATCGGAATCGACAGGGCGACCTGATAGCCGAGCGCCTTTTCCGGCGCGGCCTTGCGTAGCGCTGTCCCCTTGGCGACCAGCGTGGTGGCCGCCCAAAGCGCGCCGCCGCCGACCACCATCAGATCGCCCAGCAAGACCTTGGCGTCGACATCCGGCTGCGGCACGCCGATCGCAAGCGCGACGCCGGCAAAGCTCAAGGCGAGCCCGCTCCATTGCAAGGCGGAGAGCCGCTCGCCGAGGAACTGATGGGAGCCGAATGCGACGAAGAACGGCGCCGTATAGAGGAAGACCGACGCGCGCGAGGCCGAGGTGAACACCAGGCCGCTGAAGATCAGCACGAACTCGATGCCGAACATCAACCCGGCGACCAGGCCGGCCAGAAGCGTGCCGTCGCGCTCGAAGAATTTGACGCCGCGCAGCCAGCCCACGATCAGCATCACCGGCAACGCGCCGGCGGAGCGGAACATCGCCTGCAGCATCGGCGGAATGTCGGGCAGCGCAAGCTTGACCGCGATCTGGTTGAATCCCCAGCTCACGCACAGCATCAGCATGATCGCGACCGCGCCCGGGGTGAGCGCGCGGCCGGTTGCGGCGACGCTGGAGATGGTTTGCGTTGACATGTTGCCTCGGTTTCCGGCTTGGCGCCGTGTTATCGTTTGGAATCCGGAGCAGGGGGCTTCCGGGTTTCATCTCTTTGTCTGAGCATGATCTTTTCGGAAAACGGGTTTCCACTTTTCCGGATCATGCTCAAATTCAATCAGACAACGGCCCTGGTTTCTTTCTGGCAATGCGCGCAAGTGCCGGCGATCTCGACCACCGACAACTTCGGCGCAAAGCCCGCGGCGCGCGCTGCGGCCTTCAGGCTCTGGGCCACCGGCGCCGCCGGGATTTCGCCGACTGCGCCGCAGCGATCGCAGATCAAAAACGCCACCATCGAAGTCTCGTCGTGATCATGCGCGCAGGCCAGAAACGCGTTCCGGCTTTCGATGCGGTGAACGAGGCCGTTCTCCATCAGGAAATCGAGCGCGCGGTAGACGGTGATCGGCGCCGGGCGCGGCATCGACTTGGCGAGCTCGTCGATCACCTCATAGGCGCCGAGCGGCCGGTGGCTGGACAATAGCGCCCCGAGCACCTGACGGCGGATCGGCGTGAACTTCTGCGCCCGCCGCGCGCAAACCTCCTCGGCATGCGCGATCCCTTCCGCAGTGCAGCGGCCGTGATCGTGGTCAGGTGCGGGAAATGTGGGTTTTGTCAACGTCATATGCACCATTTTAGCAGCCTGACCGGCGATCCCAAAGCCCCGGGGCTCGCCCCGTTCCCAGCCATGTTCTGGAAGCGGAGCTGCCTTCCGTTAACCGGACATGCGGAAATCATAAGCAAGCTTATTATAGCCAAAGCTTATGGAGGGTAGATTATGCCGGGGTCCGTCGACGCGAACTTCATGTTCACGCTCGGTGAATTGTTTCGCCTGATCCGCGTCTACGCCGACAAGGAGGCCGCGCGCTACGGAATCACCCGCGCGCAATGGGCGGTGCTGACCAAGGTCGAGCGCAGCGAGGGAATGAAGCAGACCGAGCTTGCCGAGTTGCTCGAGATGCAACCGATCACGCTGACCCGGCTGATCGACAAGCTCTGCGACAATGGCTGGATCGAGCGCCGCGGCGACGAGAATGACCGCAGAGTGAACCGCCTCTATCTGCGCAAGGCGGCGCGCCCGCTGCTCGCCAAGCTCGCCGGCCTTCGCTCCGAACTCACTGCAACCGCGCTGGAAGGCATCAGCCCCGCCGATGCCCACCGCCTGCTCGTCCAACTCGAATCTATCAAGGAAAACGTCCGCAATGCCATCCAAACCCCGGCCGGCGAATCTCCCAGAAAAGAGCAGCGCTATGGCTGATCCCGTACTGAAACTCGCGCCCGAGCAGAGGGACAATCCGGCTTCGTCCCCGGCGAAGACCGATCAGCCGCGCGGACTGGTGGCGGGCTTGCGACGCTATCGCCGATTCCTCCTCCTCGTCGTGTTGCCGCTGGTGGTGCTGGTCGGCGGCGTCGTCTTCTATCTCAACGGCGGCCGCTATGTGTCGACCGACGACGCCTATGTCGGCGCACAGAAGGTGCTGATCACCCCCGACATCTCCGGCAAGATCGAGAAGGTCGTGGTCAAGGAAGGCCAGCAGGTCAAGGAAGGCGACGTGCTGTTCGAGATCGACCCGGTGCCGTTCCGCCTCGCGGTCGACCAGGCCAAGGGGGCGCTCGATCAGGCACGCACGAACTATGACAACCTGGTCGCCAATATCAAAATCTACGGCCAGATGCTCGATCTGGCACAACGGGGGGTCGACCTGAAGCAGCGGGACGTCGACCGCAAGCAGTCGCTGGTGAAAAGCAATTTCGGTTCGCAGCTCGACCTCGACAACGCCGCGACGTCGCTGGTGACCGCGAGCGCGCAGGCCGAGTTCATCAAGCAGCAGATCTCCAGTTCCAAGGCGCAACTGCTCGGCGATCCCGACCTGCCGCTGGAGCAATTCCCACCTTATGCGCAGGCCAAGGCCAAGCTCGATGAGGCCCAGCGCAACCTCGACCACACCGTGATGCGCGCGCCGATGGCAGGCACCGCCACTCAGGTCGAGCAGATCCAGCTCGGCCGCTTCATCGCCGCCGGCACGCCGGTGTTCTCCATCATCGACGTGGCGAACCCCTGGGTCGACGCCAACCCGAAGGAATCAGACTTCACCTATGTCGCGGTCGGCCAGCCGGTCGACCTCGAGGTCGACGCGTTCCCGAACCATTTGTTCAAGGGCACGGTCGGCTCGCTCTCGCCCGGCACCGGCGCGCAATTCGCGATCCTGCCGCCGCAGAACGCGACCGGCAACTTCGTCAAGGTGGTGCAGCGCGTGCCGGTCAGGATCTATTTCGACAAGAACGACAAGATGGTGCGCAAATTGAAGGCGGGCATGAGCGTCTACGCCACCATCGACACCAATCATCGCCGCACGCTGTCCGGCCTGCTCGGCCTGTCCTCGGCCGCAGCGACCCACGAGCAGGACTAGGTCTAATGAAATCAGATCGAGTTGGTGCGGCATCGGAACTCGCCACCTCTCCTATCGGGAGAGGTCGGGTCGCATCGCAAGATGCGATCCGGGTGGGGGGTTACGCTCTCTCGTGGGACCTGATCCCCCTCACCCGCCCCTTCGGCGCGACCTCTCGCCGGCGGGGAGAGGTGGTGCCCGCGGCCCGACCGATTCAACCAACCAGCACCAGGCGATAGAACAGATGTCGACGGCGGCCCCCTCGCTCATCATGGTGCCCGGACTGCGCCGGAACATGGTGACGGTCTGCGCGATGACAGCGACCGTCATGCAGGCGCTGGACACCACCATCGCCAATGTCGCGCTGCCCTATATGCAGGGCACGCTGTCGGCATCGCAGGACCAGATCAACTGGGTGCTCACGTCCTACATCGTGGCGGCCGCGATCATGACCGCGCCGGTGGGATGGATCGCCAACCGGTTCGGCCGAAAGCGCATCTTCATCATCTGCTCCGCCGGCTTCACCGTGGCTTCCGTGCTGTGCGGCCTGGCGCAGGACATCAGCCAGATGGTGCTGTTCCGCCTGCTGCAGGGCGTGTTCGGCGCAGCGCTGGTGCCGCTGTCGCAAGCCGTGATGCTCGACTCCTACGCGCTGCACGAACGCGCCAAGGCGATGTCGATCTGGGGCATGGGCGTGATGATGGGGCCGATCATGGGACCCTCGCTCGGCGCCTGGCTGACCGAGACCTATTCCTGGCACTGGGTGTTCTTCGTCAACCTGCCCTTCGGGGCCATCACCGTGCTCGGCCTCATCATCTTCATGGACGAGACCAAGCAGAACCTGGAACTGCGCTTCGACTGGTTCGGCTTCGGCGCGCTCGCGGTCGCGATCGGCTCGCTGCAGCTTGCGCTCGACCGCGGCGAGCAGCTCGGCTGGCTCGAATCCAACGAGATCATCGCCGAGTTCATCATCAGCGGCATCGGTTTCTATTACTTCTTCGCCCATTCGTTCACGACGTCGAAGCCGTTCATCCGGTTCGAGCTGTTCAAGGACAGGAATTTCGTCGGCGGCTGCGTGTTCATGACCGTGATGGGGCTTGTGCTCTACTCGACCATGGCGCTGTCCTCGCCTTACCTGCAGAACGTGATCGGCTATCCCATCATCACCGCCGGTGTGCTGCTGGCGAGCCGCGGCTGCGGCACCTTCGTCGCGATGATGCTGGTCGGACGCATGATGCGCTTCATCGAGGCGCGCACGCTGATCATCTCCGGCCTGGCACTGACCGCCGCGTCGCTGTTCGTGATGACCGGCTGGACCGACCAGACCAGCGCAACCGAGATCGTGGTCGTGAGCATCGTCCAGGGTTTCGGCTTCGGACTGGTGTTCGTACCGCTCTCGACCGTGGCGTTCCTGAGCTTGCCCAATCACCTGCGCACTGACGGCACCTCGATGCTGACGCTGCTGCGCAACGTCGCCAGCTCGATCGGCATCTCCATCGTGATCGCGCAGCTCACGGAAGGCTCGCGGCGCATCTACGCGACGCTGTCCGAGCACATCACCCCCTTCAACCATGCACTGCAGATGCCCAATGTCAGTGGCATGATCAATCTCAACACCGACACCGGCCGCGCGATGGCGGATAAGATCGTCGCGGTGCAGGCGCAGATCATCGCGTTCGCCCACGACTACCAGCTCGTGATGGTGTTCATCCTGGCCTCGATCCCGCTTGCGATCATGATCGGTTCGACCAAGGCGGCGCTGCGGTCGCAGTCGCAGGCATCCTCGGACCATGCGGCGGTGATGGAGTAGTCGAGGCTCGCTCACGAAAGAGTTATTCCCGGCGCGGCCGCCCTGGTTGATGCGTCGACCAATCCTATCTCCCACCGATATCACTGGAGGTTGGAACATGGCGGGTTCAGCGCTGGTCGTGGGCGCAAGCGGTATCGTCGGCAATAATCTGGTCCGGCACCTGCGTCAGCAGGAGTGGCAGATCTACGCGCTGGCGCGCCGGCCACCAGCCAACATCGGCCTGCAGCCGGTGGCGGCGGACCTGCTGGACCCCGCATCGGTTCGCAAGGCGCTACAGGATCTGAGACCGACGGACGTGTTCATCAGCACGTGGTTGCGCCAGAACACCGAGGCCGAGAATATCAGGGTCAATTCTGCGATGGTGCGCAACCTGCTCGACGCGTTGTCGCCTGCAGGCTCGGTCAGGCATGTCGCGCTCGTGACCGGGCTGAAGCACTATCTTGGTCCGTTCGAAAATTACGGCAAGGGCAAGCTGCCCGCCACGCCGTTTCGGGAAGACCAGCCCCGGCTCGAGATCGAGAATTTCTACTACGCCCAGGAAGACGAAGTGTTCGCGGCGGCTGGTCGCGACGGCTTTGGCTGGAGCATCCATCGGCCGCACACCATCATCGGCTATGCCGTGGGCAACGCGATGAACATGGGCGTGACGCTCGCGGTCTACGCCACCATCTGCCGCGAGACCGGACGTCCGTTCCTGTTTCCGGGCTCCGCGACGCAGTGGAATGGTCTTACCGATATGACGGATGCGCGGCTGCTCGCACGCCATCTGGAATGGGCGGCGACAACGCCGGCCGCCCGCAATCAGGCGTTCAATGTCGTCAATGGCGACGTGTTTCGCTGGAGCTGGATGTGGCAGCGGCTGGCCGACTGGTTTGGACTAAAGCCGGCGTCATTTCAGGGCGAAGGAATTCCGCTGGAGCGACAATTGGCCGATGCGGGCCCGATCTGGTCCGACATCGCCAGAAAATATCGGCTGGCCGAGCCCGATCTCGGCGTGCTCACCTCGGCCTGGCATACCGACGCCGACCTCGGTCGCCCGATCGAGGTCGTTACCGATATGAGCAAGAGCCGCAAGCTCGGCTTTCTCGATTACCAAACAACCGATGATAGCTTCTTCGATCTGTTCGCGCGTTTACGCGACGAGCGTCTCATCCCGTAAGACCGGCTACGCAAGCGCATCGAGCCGGGAGTAGCTGTCTTCCATTCCGTGCTCCATGCCGGTCGCCAGCATCGCCTCCCGCGTCGCTGCATCCGGCAGCGTCATTCGCATCGTCATCAAGGTGCCGCTGCCGTCGGGCGCGAAAATGGTCTCGACGTGATTGTCCGGCGTCGGGTCCGGCAGATGCATGCGCTCGACGTGGACGATGCGGCTGAACGGCGCGAGCTCCAGATATTCGCCGGTCAGATAGAACCCGCCGCCTTCGCCATTGCTCCACTCGTAGCGGATCTTGCCGCCAGGACGGGCTTCGCTGATGCAGACCGGCATGGTCCAGCCCGGCGGACCGAGCAGCCATTTCTGCAAGAGTTCCGGCTCGGTATGGGCGCGATAGACGGCTTCTGGCGGCGCGGCGAAGCGGCGGGTGACGATGACATATCGATCGCCTTCGGTCTTCAGCGTCAGTCTGGTCATGGGAAGCCTTTCACTTCTCGGTTTTCATATCGGCCAGAACCTGGTCGAGCCGGTCGTAATTCGCGTTCAGGGCTTGCCGTAGCATCGAAAGCCACTGGTCGATCTCGGCCACGGCGGTCGGCGCGAGCCGGCACGGTCGCTTGGTGCCTTCAACGCGGCGAATGATCAGGCCCGCGCTTTCCAGCACCTTGAGATGGCGGGAGATGGCGGGCTGCGTCAGCTCGAACGGCTCGACCAGTTCCATGACGGTCGCTTCGCCCAGCGCAAGGCGAGCCAGGATGGCCCGGCGGGTCGGGTCGGCGAGCGCTGAAAAGGCGGCGTCGAGGTTTGGCATATCAAGCATCCATTATATAACTATATTATTATATAACCGAATGCTGATAGTCAAGGGCCGTGGCCCGGGTGGAGCGAAGCGCAACCCGGGACATCTGGATCAACGTTTGTGAGCGGCCCCGGGTTACGCTGGCGCTCCACCCGGGCTACGGCGCTCCAGCTGGCACGCGGCAGCGTCAGCCGGCGATCTCGGTGAGTTCATCGACGGCGAGCAGCGCTTCCGAGCAATCATCGTCGCGGAAGTAGGCGCTGCGGGTGAACAGCACGGGAATGCCGGCGCGCGAGGCCGCGATTAATCCGTTGCGCGAGTCCTCGATGGCTATGCAGCGGGAAGCAGGGAGCGACAGTCGCGCCAGCATCATGAGATAGACGTCGGGTGCCGGCTTCTTCTCGGGCACATCGTCACCCGCGACGATCGCCTCGAACCACTCGGCCCAATCCTCGCCCAGCGCCACCAACAATAGCGCATCGATATTGGCACGCGAGGTCGTCGTCGCGATCGCCAGCCGCTGGCTGCGCCGTCGTGCCTTTCGCAGCAAAGCCTCCACGCCCGGCCGCAACGGGCAGCCGCCCGTTGCGATCAGTTCGGCATAACGCGCGGTCTTGATCTGGTGCAGCTCCGCGATCTCGCGCGTCGACAGCAGCGGCATGGTTCGCTTGCGCATGGCAAATGCGCGGATCCGCTCCTTGCCTCCGGCGACGCGCAGCAACTGTCCGTAGGTGGCTTGGTCCCAGTACCAGTTGAGGCCTGCGCGCGAGAACGCCTCGTTGAAGGCGCGGCGGTGCACCTCCTCGGTCTCGGCCATTGTGCCGTCGACGTCAAAGATCAGTGCGCGGGCGCGGGCAAGGAGGTCTCCGAAGGTCGCCGCCCGCACGGCTGTCAGCGTCTCGCTCATGTCTCCTTGTCCGTCGCGCCTTTCGAAAAGACCCGGCTCGCCAGCACATCGCCGGCCTCGATCGACATCACGTCGTCGGCCGTGAGCACCCGGTCGAGCCGGGAGACGATGCGGTTGGCCTGGCGGAGCCGGATGCGATCCAGCGCATTGCGGATCGAGCGCGCGTTGGAGAACAGCGGCTGAGTCTTGCGCACGGCGATGTAGCGGATGAAGGCATCGCGCGCCGCCGCTGAGAAGTGGTAGTTCTGCTGCTGCAACATCAACTCGGCGATCGCGAGCAACTCGGGGTCCGAATAGTCGGGGAAGTCGATGTGATGGGCGATGCGGGAACGAAAACCCGGATTGCTCTGGAAGAATTTTTCCATGCGGTCGCCATAGCCGGCGAGGATCACGACCAGATCCTCGCGCTGCTGCTCCATGATCTGCAACAGGATCTCGATCGCCTCCTGGCCGTAGTCGCGCTCATTGTCGGGGCGATAGAGGTAGTAGGCCTCGTCAATGAACAGCACGCCGCCCATCGCCTTCTTCAAGATCTCCTTCGTCTTTGGTGCGGTGTGGCCGATATATTGCCCGACCAGGTCGTCGCGAGTGACGCTGATGACGTGGCCGCGGCGCACGAAGCCGAGCCGGTGCAGGATGCTGGCCATCCGCATTGCTACCGTAGTCTTGCCGGTGCCAGGATTGCCGGTGAAGGACATATGCAGGGTCGGAAAGGTGGTGGCGAGCGCCATCTTCTGCCTGATGCGCTCCACCAGCAGCAGCGCTGCGATCTCGCGAATGCGCGTCTTCACTGGCGCCAGGCCGATCAACTCGGAATCGAGCTGGTCGAGCACGGCGCCGATGCCAAGGTCGGCGAATTCGCGGCGGAGATCGACGGCCTCCAGCGGGGCTTCGTCAGTCTGTGGCTGTGGTTGCGTCATCCTGCTCTCGTGTCGAAAAGCTCCGTCGCCGCAACCTGGCGACGACGGAGAAGTGCATCCGGACCAGGTCGGCCGAGGGAGCCACCCGCCTGGCTTGAACCGGACGCGGTTAACGGTCTGCGTAACGCTCGCCTTCAGGCCGCTCCGCCGCATAGGCATGCGTCGAATAGCGGAGGTTGCGACCGACGGATTCCTGCCGGTCGAGCCGGAAGCCGGGCTCGTTCGTGGGCCGATTGACGATGAAGGAGATGCGCACGGACTCCCATCCGTGGCTCGAATCGAAGCCGGAGATCCGGATATAGCGGTCGCCATACACGCGCCGGCATTCGCCGAGCTCCCGCATGATACCCGCGGCGTCGCGCAGATCGAACATCGGCAGGCCCCACATCTCCCAATAGGTGTTGCGGGGATGCGGATCGTCGGTGAATTCGATGTTAACAGCCCAGCCCCTGTCGAGGCAGTACTGCACCTGTGCCGTGATCTGCTCGTCGGTGAGATCGGGCAGGAAGGAGAAGCAGCCCTGGGTTATGCGCATGATGTACCCCTTTCAGACCGCGACGCTCGGCGTCGGAACGAAGTCCGGCGCATCGGTCGATTCATAGTTGAAGGTGACGTCCTTCCAGACCTCGAGCGCCTCGCGCAGCGGTGTGCAGCTTTGCGCCGCCTTGGCCAGGATCTCTGGACCTTCATGGACGTAGTCGCGCCCCTCGTTGCGGGCGAGGATCATCGCTTCCAGCGCGACGCGGTTGGCGGTGGCACCCGCCTGGATGCCCTGCGGGTGACCAATGGTGCCGCCGCCGAACTGCAGCACGACGTCCTCGCCCAGGAGGTCGAGCAGCTGATGCATCTGCCCGGCATGGATGCCGCCCGAGGCCACCGGCATCAGCTTGTTGAGGCTGGCCCAATTCTGGTCGAAGAACACGCCGTGCTCGAGCTGCATCGGATTGAAGTCTTCGCGGCAGATATCGTAGTAGCCGCGCGTGGTGTTCGGATCGCCCTCGAGCTTGCCGACCACAGTGCCGGCGTGAATATGATCCACGCCCGCGAGCCGCATCCATTTTGCGATGACGCGGAACGAGACGCCATGCGACCGTTGCCGGGTGTAGGTGGAATGGCCGGCGCGATGCAGATGCAGGATCATGTCGTTCTTGCGCGCCCATTTCGCCATCGACTGGATCGCGGTGTAGCCGATCACAAGATCGATCATGACGATGGTCGAGCCGAGTTCGCGGGCGAAATCGGCGCGCTCGTACATGTCCTCCATGGTCGCCGCGGTGACGTTGAGATAGGTGCCCTTGATCTCGCCGGTCGCGGCCTGCGCGCGGTTGACCGCCTCCATGCAGTAGAGGAAGCGCTCCCGCCAGTGCATGAAGGGCTGCGAGTTGATGTTTTCGTCGTCCTTGGTGAAATCGAGCCCACCCTTCAGCGCTTCGTAGACGACGCGGCCGTAGTTGCGGCCGGAGAGGCCGAGCTTCGGCTTCACAGTCGCGCCGAGCAAGGGACGCCCGAACTTGTCGAGCCGCTCGCGCTCGACCACGATGCCGGTCGCGGGGCCCTGGAACGTCTTCACATAGGCAACGGGAAGCCGCATGTCCTCGAGCCGCAGCGCCTTCAGCGGCTTGAAGCCGAAGACGTTGCCGATGATCGACGCGGTGAGATTCGCGATCGAGCCCGGCTCGAACAGATCGAGGTCATAGGCGATGTAGGCGAAATAGCTGCCTGGCGAACCCGGCACCGGATCGACGCGGTAGCATTTCGCGCGATATTTTTCCGCCGCCGTCAGACGATCGGTCCACACCACGGTCCAGGTCGCGGTCGAGGATTCGCCTGCTACCGCCGCGCAGGCTTCGGTCGGATCGACGCCGTCCTGCGGCGTGACGCGGAACAACGCGATGACGTCCGTGTCCTTGGGCTGGTAGTCGGGCTCCCAATAGCCCATGCGCTTGTATTCGAGCACACCGGATTTGTAGCGATCCTTGCCGCGCAGGGTCATCGACTGCATGTTCATATGGTCCTCCTGAAAACTTTCTGGCGTGCCCCTCACGCTGCTTCGGTCATCGCCCCAATTTGCGGATCGAGCGCGCCGGCGCGGTAGCGCCTCGCCATCTCGGACAGCGGAATCACCTTGATCTTCGCGGCATTGCCCGCCGTGCCGAACTGCTCGAAGCGGTCGCGGCAGAGGTCACGCAAAGCCTCCATCGCGGGTTTCAAGAATTTGCGGGGATCGAATTCGCTTTTCGATTGAGTCGCGACCTTGCGGAAGGCCGCGGCCATCGCGAGCCGGCAATCGGTATCGATATTGACCTTGCGGACGCCGTGCTTGATGCCGCGGACGATCTCCTCGACCGGCACGCCCCAGGTCTGCGGCATCTCGCCGCCGAACTGGTTGAACATGTCCTGCAATGGCTGCGGCACCGAGGACGAGCCGTGCATCACCAGATGCGTATTCGGCAGCCGCTGATGTATCTCCTCCACCACGCGCATCGCGAGGATGTCACCGTCGGGCCGCCGCGTGAACTTGTAGGCGCCATGCGAGGTGCCCATTGCGATCGCGAGCGCATCCACCTTGGTGGCGCGGACGAAATCGACCGCCTGGTCCGGATCGGTGAGGAGCTTGTCATGGCTGACCTTGCCCTCGACGCCATGGCCGTCCTCCTGCTCGCCGCCGCCATGCTCGAGCGAGCCGAGCACGCCGAGCTCGCCCTCGACGGAGGCGCCGACCCAATGCGCGATGTCGACGACGCGGCGGGTAATGTCAACGTTATAGTCATAATCGGCTGCCGTCTTGGCATCGGCCTTCAGCGAGCCGTCCATCATCACCGACGTGAAGCCATAGCGGATCGCGGTGGCGCAGGTGGATTCCTCGTTGCCATGATCGAGATGCAGGCACAGCGGCACGTCCGGATACATCTCCTCGAGCGCATCGATCATCTTCGACAGCATGATGTCACCCGTATAGGCGCGCGCGCCGCGTGAGGCCTGGATGATGACGGGCGCATCGCAGGCCGACGCCGCCTCCATGATCGCAAGGCCCTGCTCCATATTGTTGATGTTGAAAGCGGGCACGCCGTAGCCGCGCTCGGCGGCATGATCCAGCAGTTGCCTCAAGGTTATACGCGCCATGCTTATTTCCTTTCGCTTGCGTGCTGGATCACGCGCCTGGCCGCAGCCGCGACGGCGGCCGGCGTAATGCCGAACTCGCGGTAGAGCACATCAGCGGGCGCGGAGGCGCCGAAACCGTTCATGCCCACGAACTCGCCATCATCGCCAAGCCAGCGCGCCCAATCGCCCTCGATCGCGGCCTCGACGCCGACACGTGGCGCATCGCCCAGCACCTTGGCCTGGTAGTCGCGCGGCTGCTTCCGGAACAGATCGAAGCACGGGGCGGAAACGACGGCGGCACGGACATTCTCACTTCCGAGCAGCTTGGCCGCTTCGAGCGCGATCGAGACTTCTGAGCCGGTTGCAATCAGCGTGACGTCACGGCCTCCATCCGGCTCGATCGCCACATAGGCGCCAAGCGCGACGTGGTTGGTATCGGTAACATCGCGAAAAGCGGTCAGCGCCTGCCGCGACAGGCACAGGATCGACGGCGAGGTTTCGGCCTTCAGCGCGCAGTCCCAGGCTTCCGCGGTCTCGATCGGATCGGCGGGGCGAAACACCAGGAGATTGGGGATCGCACGGAGCGCGGCGAGATGCTCGACCGGCTGGTGCGTCGGACCGTCCTCGCCCAGTCCGATCGAATCGTGCGTCATGACGTGGATGACGCGGACGCCCATCAGCGCAGCGAGCCGGATCGCGGGGCGGCTATAGTCGGCGAATGCGAGGAATGTTCCGCCGTAGGGGACGAAGCCGCCGTGCAACGCGATGCCGTTCATCGCCGCCGCCATGGCGTGCTCGCGGACGCCGTAATGGATATAGCTGCCGTGCAGCCAGCCCGACCGCACTGGCACCTGTGATTTCGCCAGCGTGAGATTGGAGTGCGTCAGGTCGGCCGAGCCGCCGAGCAGGTTCGGCAGCGCTTCGGCGATCACATCGATCACCTGCTGCGACGCCTGCCGTGTCGCAAGCTTGGGACGCTCGGCCGCGAAACGCTCCTTCAGCTTCGCCATCGCCTCGGTATAGGCGCCGGGCAGCTTTTTGTTCAGCGCATCGTGGAACGGCGACCTGCCGCCGCCATTGCAGGCGCTCCGTGAACGCTCGATCCAGGCGCGGCGCGCCGCCCGGCCGCGTGCGCCGATCTCGCGCCATTCGGCAAGCACGGCTGGCGGAACTTCAAATGGCTCGTAGCGCCAATCGAGCGCTGCCCGCGTTTTGGCGACCTCGTCCGATCCGAGCGGTGCACCGTGAACCTTCTCGCTGCCTTCCCGGTTCGGCGCGCCGAAGCCGATCACGGTCTGGCAGGCGATCAGCGACGGCAGGTCACTCTTCCTGGCTTCATCGATCGCCCTCGCAACCGCTTGCGGATCATGGCCGTCGATCCGGCAGGCCGACCAGCCGGAGGCCCTGAAACGCGCGAGCTGATGGTCGGAACAGGACAGTGACGTCGCGCCGTCGATCGAGATCCGGTTGTCGTCGAACAGCACGATCAGCCGGTTCAACCGCAAATGCCCGGCGAGCGAGATCGCCTCGTGGCTGATGCCTTCCATCAGACAGCCATCGCCGGCGATGACATAGGTGAAGTGGTCGACGAGTTCGTCGCCGAACCGCGCATTCATCAATCGCTCGGCGAGCGCCATGCCGACGGCGGTCGCGATGCCCTGCCCGAGCGGGCCGGTCGTCGTCTCCACGCCGGGCGTGTGGCCATATTCGGGATGGCCTGGAGTCGCCGATCCCCACTGGCGGAAGGCCTTGAGCTGATCCAGCGTGACGCCTTCATAGCCGGTCAGATGCAGCAGCGCGTAGAGCAGCATCGAGCCATGGCCGGCCGAGAGCACGAAACGGTCGCGGTCGGGCCAGGCCGGATCATCGGGGTCGAATTTGAGGAAGCGCGAAAACAGCACGGTCGCAACACCGGCCATGCCCATCGGCATGCCGGGATGCCCGGACTTCGCCTTCTCCACGGCATCGATGGCGAGGAAGCGGATGGCGTTCGCCATCTCGGCATGGCTGACTTGGGTGCGGCTGGCCACAGACGCAAGTGCGGTCATATCGTTCGCCTCTTTCGTTCCATCAGTTGCAGAATCAGCGGGGTGAGGATGAGCTGCATCGCCAGGTCGAGTTTGGCGCCGTGGATCACGATCGAATTGGCGCGCGACATAAAGCTGTGCGGGATCATCGAGAGCAGATAGGGAAAATCGATGCCACGCGGATTCTTCAGCCGGATCACGACCATCGATTCGTCCGGCGTCGGGATCCAGCGCGCGATGAACGGGTTCGACGTGTCGACCGTCGGCACGCGCTGGAAGTTGATGTCGGTCTCGGTGAACTGCGGGCAGATGTAGTTCACATAATCAGGCATGCGCCGCAGGATGGTGTCGGTCACTGCCTCCGTGGAATAGCCGCGGTGGCTGCGATCGCGATGCAGCTTCTGGATCCATTCGAGATTGATGACGGGGACGACGCCGATCTTGAGGTCGGCATATTTGGCAACATTCACCTTCTCGGTGACGACGGCGCCATGCAGGCCCTCATAGAACAGCAGATCGGAACTCTCCGGCAACGACTCCCACTTGGTGAAAGTGCCGGGATCGCCGCCGTAGAGCCGCGCCTCCTGCTCGTCGTGCACATAGTGCCGCGTCGTCCCAGTGCCGGACTCGCTATAGTCGCGGAACAGTTTTTCGAGTTCCTCGAACAAATTGGTTTCGGGGCTGAAATGGCTGAAATGCTTGTTGCCGCGCTCGGCCTCCTCAACCATCTTGCTGCGCATCTCGGCGCGATCGTAACGGTGGAAGGCATCGCCTTCGACATAGGCGGCGCTGACATTCTCGCGCCGGAAGATGTTCTCGAAGGTCTTCCTGACCGATGTCGTTCCGGCGCCGGAAGAACCTGTGACCGATATGATGGGGTGACGCCGCGACATGCCGGCCTCCTTCAGCGAAACAGTCCGCGGCGCGCGAACAACGGCGCGTCGGCGTTTTCGAACAGCGGCTCGACGCCCTCGTGCATCATATCGATGTCGCGCACGGTGCGCGGCGATCCCATGATCAAGGGCACCCGCTGGTGCGGCGTCCGCGCCGAAAGTTCGAGAATGCGGGCGCGCCCGCTGGAGGCGGCGCCATCAGCCCATTCCATGATCAGCGCCACGGGATGGGCTTCGTAGAGCAGGCGCAGGCGGCCTTCGCGGTAGGCCGGGCGCGCATCGGCTGGATAGAGAAACACGCCGCCACGGACCAGGATGCGGTAGGCTTCCGCCACCAATGAGCCGATCCAGCGCATGTTGAAGTCGCGGCCGCGTTCGCCATTGGCGCCGGCGAGGCATTCGTCGATATAGCCGCGCACCGCGCCGCTCCAGTGCCGGCGATTGGAGGCGTTGATCGCGAACTCCGGCGTATCGGGCGGAATCCGGATACCGCGCCCGGTCAGCACGAATTCGCGCCGCGGCGGATACAGAGTGAAGACGTCGACGCGCTGGTCCAGCGCCAGCACCAGCACGGTCTGCGGGCCGTAGATGAAACAGCCGGCGGCAATCTGCGCGGTGCCGGGCTCGAAGAAGGTCGAGAGGATGTCGCGCGCCTTGGGCCGGATGGAAAAGATGGTGCCGACCGAGATGTTGTTCGCAAGGTTGGCCGAGCCGTCGAGCGGATCGATCGCGACACAGAGCGGCGCCTCGGCGTCGAGCGTCTCCGGCAGTTCCACTTCCTCCGAGAGCACGGCGGCCACCGGCGCTGTGCGCAGGGCGTCGCGCATCAGCCGATCTGCGACAACATCGATGTCCTTTTGGGTGTCGCCGGCCGGATTGACCGCACCGTCACGGCCGGTGATGCCGACCAGCGGGCCCGAGGCGATGACGCCTGCGAGTTCGACCGCGGCCGCGGCCAGCGCCTCGACCACCGCCACGGCTGCCGCGCGGACGGTGTCCTGACGCGCGGGGTCGTCGAGATAGGCCTGCAATGCAGGAAGATGATCCACGGCCGCTCTCCCGTTCACCGAGCCCTCTCGACGGGGCTTCGCTTGAAGCGGCTCCGGAGCGGAGTCGCTGTCGCCACTATCAACACGCGAATTGCAGAATTAGTGAAATTTTAATATCTTAAGTGTGGCCAAAGTATTTTTTATGGAGGTACTCATGCCGGGACGTTTCTCGCGCGACCTCACCATTCGTCAGCTGCGCGCGTTGACCGCCGTGCATGCGGCCGGCTCGATCACAGGCGCGGCCAACCGGCTCAACCTTACCCAGCCGGCGGTCACCCTGCAGCTTCGCAACCTGCAGGATCTTGCCGGCCTGCCCCTGATCCAGCGCACTGTTGAAGGCATGGCGTTGACGGATGCCGGCCGCACCGTTCTCGCGCTGGTCGAGCGTATCGAATCCGCGCTCGCCGACTGCGAGCAGTCGCTCGACATGATCGCGGGCAAGAACGGCGGGCGCGTCGCGATGGGCGCAGTCAGCACCGCCAAATATTTCGTGCCGTTCGCGATCGCGGCGTTCTCGCAACGCTTCCCGAAGATCGACGTGACGCTCAGAATCGGCAATCGCGAGGACATCCGCGATGCGCTACGCGGCTACGACCTCGATATCGCCGTGATGGGGCAGCCGCCAGCGGACATCGAGGTCGAGATGCGCCCGCTCGGCAGGCATCCGCACGTGATCATCGCCGCCGCCGATCACCGGCTCAATGGAAAGAAACGCGTCGCCGCGACTGATCTTGCCTTTGAGACCTTCATCACCCGCGAGCACGGCTCCGGCACGCGGCTGCTGATGGAGCAGTTCCTCCAGAAGCATCGGATCGAGCCCAAGGTCGGCATGGCCATGGACAGCAACGAGACCATCAAGCAGGCGGTGATGGCCGGGCTCGGCATCGCCTTCATCTCCCAGCACACCGTCTTCCACGAGTTGGAGGAAGGACGGCTGGTGGTGCTCGAGGTCGCGGGCCTGCCAGTGATGCGCCAATGGCACGCGATCCGCCGCGCCGACAAGATCCTGCTGCCGCCGGCGCAGGCGATGCTGGAGTTCCTCGGAAAGGAGGGATCGCGCTATTTGCCGAATGTGCGGTGAGGCCTGCCGCGCAACCGAGCCGTCATACGCGGGCTTGACCCGCGTATCCATCCATCTTCGCAAACGACTCATTGGAGATGGATGGCCGGGTCAAGCCCGGCCATGACGAGAGAATGCTGAGGCGTGACCTTAGACGTCGAAGAACACGGTCTCGTTGTCGCCCTGCAGGTGGATGTCGAGCACATAGGCCGGATTGGCAGCGCCCGCCTTGCGCTTGGCGATCAATGTCGCGCGGCGATCGGCCGGCACCAGCGCCAGCACGGGGTCGGCGGCGTTGGCCGTCTCATCATCGAAATAGATCCGCGTGTAGAGATGCAGCAGCATGCCGCGCGCATACACCGCGAGCAGGATGTGCGGCGCCTGCGGCTTGCCGTCGGGGTCGGGCACTTGCCCCGGCTTGATGGTGTCGAAGGAATAGCCGCCCTTGGCATCGGTGCCGACGCGGCCAAATCCCTTGAATGAGCTGTTCGGCAGCGCGCGGGCATCCTGCGGATCGGAGAACCGGCCCTGTGCGTCGGCCTGCCAGATCTCCAGCATGCAGTCCGGCACCGGCACGCCGTCGCCGTCGAACACCGTGCCCTCGACGCGGATGCGCTCGCCGGAAACGTCAGGGGTGATCAGGTTGTTGGTGAAGGCGTCGTTCCACGCGTACTCGCCGTTCGGCGTCAGGCCGTATTTGAAATACGGGCCGACCGTCTGCGATGGTGTGATGCCGTCCGGCCGCTGCTCGCTCACTGTTTATTCTCCATCGGCGTCGCGTTCCTGCCGCGCAGGACAATGTTGAAGCGGTAGCACAGCGCCCATTCCGGCTGGGTGTTTTCGAGATCGAACGAGGAGATCATCCGCGCGCGCGCCTTCTCGTCCGTCACCGAGTTGAAGATCGGATCGAACGGAAACAAGGGATCGCCCGGGAAATACATCTGCGTCACCAGGCGCGAGATGAAGGCATGGCCGAACACCGAGAAATGGATGTGGGCCGGGCGCCAGGCGTTGTGGTGATTGCCCCACGGGTAGGCGCCGGGCTTGATGGTGACGAACCTGTAATAGCCGCTCGCATCGGTCTGCGCGCGGCCGGCGCCGGTGAAGTTCGGATCGAGCGGCGCCGGATGCTGGTCGACGACATGGACGTAGCGGCCGCAGGCATTGGCTTGCCACAACTCCACCAGCGCGTGGGGCACGCCGCGGCCGTCCTCGTCGAGCACATGGCCGTGCACGATGATGCGTTCGCCAAGCGGCTCGCCCTTGTGCTGAATGGTGAGGTCGTGATCGTTCTCGCGCACTGTTTCGTGGCCATAGACCGGACCGGTCAGTTCGGAGAGCGTTTGCCGGATCGGGATCAACGGCTTTTGCGGCGAGCGCTTGACCGTCGAGCGATAGCCCGGCGACAGCCGCGGCGGGTGCGCCGCGAGCGATTGCAGCGGATAGAGCAAGGTCATGATGATTTCCTCCCTGGCGCTCCTTGCCGGTGAGCCAGCCGTCAGATCATTATAAGATATAACTAATCCGGAAAAGCGCTGTTTTGCTTTTCCGTCCCTCGTCCCGTCATTGCGAGCGCAGCGAAGCAATCCATTTCGCCATTTGCCGAGGCATGGATTGCTTGGTCGCGGAGCCTGTCATCGGGCCCGCCAAAGGCGGGACCCGTTGGCTCCTCGCAATGACGGAGAGAGGTCAGTTCAACTTCTCGATCGCCGCTGCAACGCCCTGGCCGACGCCGACGCACATGGTTGCCAAGGCAAGCTTCCCGCCCCGCTTTTCCATGCCATGCACCGCTGTCAAGACGAGCCGCGCGCCGCTCATGCCAAGCGGATGGCCGAGCGCGATCGCGCCGCCATGCGGGTTCACGAAGTCGGCATCCTCCTTGACCCCGAGCTGGCGCAGGCAGGCTATGCCCTGCGAGGCGAAGGCCTCATTGAGTTCGATCAAATCGAAATCAGTGATCTTGAGGCCGAGCCGCTCCATCAATTTGCGCGTCGCCGGCACCGGGCCGATGCCCATGATGCGCGGCGGCACCGCGGCCGAGGCGAGCCCGAGGATGCGCGCCCGCGGCGTCAATCCGTGCTTCTTCACGGCGGCCTCGGAGGCAAGGATCATCGCGGCGGCGCCGTCATTGACGCCGGAGGCGTTGCCGGCCGTCACCGTGCCGGGGTTGCGCACTACCGGCTTCAGCTTGGCGAGGCCTTCCAGCGTCGTCTCCGGACGTGGATGCTCGTCCTTGTCAACGGTAATGGGGCCCGCCTTGCCACCCGGCGCGGAGACCGGGGTGATCTCCTCGGCGAAATAGCCGGCCGCGATTGCGGCACCGGCGCGCTGCTGCGAGCGGATCGCGAACGCATCCTGGTCGGCGCGCGAAACCTGGAATTCCTCGGCGACGTTCTCGCCGGTCTCCGGCATCGCATCGACGCCATACTGCGCTTTCATCAGGGGATTGATGAAGCGCCAGCCGATCGTGGTGTCGAAGATTTCGGCCGAGCGCGAGAACGCTTCCGCCGCCTTGCCCATCACGAATGGCGCCCGCGTCATCGATTCGACACCGCCAGCAATCGCGAAATCGATCTCGCCGGCGCGGATGGCGCGGCCGGCCGCGCCGACCGCGTCGAGACCGGAGGCGCAAAGCCGGTTCAGCGTCTGGCCGGGAACCGACTCAGGCATGCCCGCGAGCAGCAGCGCCATGCGCGCAACATTGCGGTTGTCCTCGCCGGCCTGGTTGGCGCAGCCGAAAAAGACCTCATCCACCTGCGACCAGTCTAGGTTCGGATGCTTGGCCATCAGCGCCTTGATCGGGGTGGCAGCGAGATCGTCGGTGCGCACCTTGGCGAGTGAGCCGCCGAAGCGGCCGATCGGGGTCCGGACGGCATCGCAGATATACACATCACGCATTGATTTCTCTCCCTGATTGCCGCGGACTTGCGCGCTAGGCTTGGATTGATGGCGAGTTTTAGGAGCGGGTTAGCAGGAGGTCAATTGAGGCGGACGCGTCCCTCGCCCGCGTTGAAATGAGGTCGGGGGCGTGGAGAGGGTGGAAAACCCAATATCGCGGGGCAAAGCGGTGGGACGGGAGAGCGAAATTTTGTAGTTTCCGCCCCCTCATGACCGTCCAGCAGCCCATTCCCGTTCCATCCGAGGCGACACCGAGTGCGGAAACGCCCGCGCGCATCACGCCGATGATGGAACAGTACCTCGAAATCAAGTCCGCCAATCAGGGCCTGCTCCTGTTCTATCGAATGGGCGATTTCTACGAACTGTTCTTCGAGGACGCCGAGATCGCTTCAAAGACACTCGGCATTGTCCTGACCAAGCGCGGCAAGCATCAGGGTATGGACATCCCGATGTGCGGGGTGCCGGTGGAACGCGCCGAGGATTACCTGCACCGATTGATCGCGGCGGGCCACCGCGTCGCCGTGTGCGAGCAGAGCGAGGATCCGGCAACGGCGCGCGCCCGCGGCAACAAGAGCGTGGTGAAGCGCGACGTGGTGCGGCTGGTGACGCCGGGCACGCTGACCGAGGACACGCTACTCGATGCCCGCACCAACAATTACCTGCTCGCGATCGCCCGCGCCCGCGGCTCGTCCGGCGGCGACCGCATCGGGCTGGCCTGGATCGATATCTCGACCTCGGAATTCATGGTGACGGAGTGCTCAATCGCCGAGCTTCCGGCGACACTGGCGCGCATCAATCCGAATGAAGCCATCGTCACCGACGCGCTCTACAGCGACGTCGAGTTCGGGCCAGTGTTGCGCGAATTGCCGGCGGTGACGCCGCTTACTCGTGACGTCTTCGACGGCGCCACCGCCGAGCGGCGGCTGTGCGACTATTTCGCGGTCGCGACCATGGACGGCCTCGCCGCGATGTCGCGATTGGAAGCAACGGCCGCCGCGGCCGCCGTCACCTATATCGACCGTACGCAGGTTGGCAAACGCCCGCCGCTGTCACCACCCGCGCGCGAGGCAGTCGGCAACACCATGGCGATCGACCCGGCGACGCGCGCCAATCTCGAATTGACACGCACCTTGGCCGGCGAACGCCGCGGCTCGCTGCTCGATGCGATCGATTGCACTGTGACCGCCGCCGGCTCACGCCTGCTGGCACAGCGGCTCGCGGCGCCGCTCACCGACAGCACTGCGATCACGCGGCGGCTCGATGCCATCTCGGCCTTCGTCGCCGATAGTGCGGCACGTGAGGATATCCGCAGCGTGCTGCGCGCGGCGCCGGACATGTCGCGCGCGTTGGCACGGCTGTCGGTCGGCCGCGGCGGCCCGCGCGATCTCGCTGGGCTCCGCGACGGCATCCTGGCCGCCGATCAGGCCTTGGTGCGGCTGGCGCAGCTCGACCAGCCGCCGGCGGAAATCGTGGCCGTGATGGAGGCGCTGCGCCGTCCGTCGCGGGACTTGGCGCATGAGTTCGAGCGTGCGCTCGCCGAGCAATTGCCGCTGATCAAGCGCGACGGCGGTTTCGTCCGCGAAGGCTATGAGGCGGCGCTGGACGAGAGCCGCAACCTGCGCGACGCCTCGCGCCTCGTCGTCGCTTCGATGCAGGCGCGCTACGCCGAGGACACCGGCGTCAAGGCGCTCAAGATCCGCCATAACAACGTGCTCGGCTATTTCGTCGAGGTGACCGCGCAGCACGGCGACAAATTGATGACGCCGCCCTTGAACGCGACCTTCATCCATCGCCAGACGCTTGCCGGCCAGGTCCGCTTCACCACCTCCGAACTCGGCGAGATCGAAGCCAAGATCGCCAATGCCGGCGACCGCTCGCTCAATCTCGAGCTCGAGATCTTCGACCGGCTCTCCGCGATGGCACTCGCCGCAAGCGACGATCTGCGCGCCGCCGCGCTCGCCTTCGCACTGCTCGATGTCGCGACCGCGCTGGCAAAGCTCGCGGTCGACGAGAATTATGTGCGGCCCGAGGTCGATCATTCCCTGGGCTTTGCGATCGAAGGCGGCCGCCATCCGGTGGTCGAGCAGGCCTTGAAGCGCGACGGCCAGCCGTTCATCGCCAACGCCTGCGACCTGTCGCCAGGGCCGGCGCAGAAATCCGGACAGCTCTGGCTGCTCACCGGTCCGAACATGGCCGGCAAATCGACCTTCCTGCGCCAGAATGCGCTGATCGCGCTGCTCGCCCAGATCGGCAGCTATGTGCCGGCATCACGAGCGCGGATCGGCATCATCGATCGCCTGTTCTCCCGCGTCGGCGCGGCTGATGATCTCGCGCGCGGACGCTCGACCTTCATGGTCGAGATGGTCGAGACGGCGGCGATCCTCAACCAGGCCAGCGAGCGTTCGCTCGTGATCCTGGATGAGATCGGCCGCGGCACGGCCACCTTCGACGGTCTGTCGATCGCCTGGGCCGCGATCGAGCATCTGCACGAGAACAACCGCTGCCGTACGCTGTTCGCGACGCATTATCACGAGCTCACCGCGCTCTCGGCAAGACTGCCGCGGCTGTTCAACGCCACGGTGCGGGTGAAGGAATGGCAGGGCAATGTCGTGTTCCTGCATGAGGTGCTGCCGGGCTCGGCTGACCGCTCCTACGGCATCCAGGTGGCAAAGCTCGCAGGATTGCCGCCGGCCGTGATCAGCCGCGCAAAGTCCGTGCTGGCGAAACTGGAGGCGCAGGACCGCGGCCAGACCGCACGCGCTTTGGTCGACGACCTCCCGCTGTTCGCTGTCCCCTCCCGCGCCGCCGCCGAAGCCGCGCCGCCGAGCGAAGCGGAGCTGTTGGTGGAAGCCGTGAAGGCGCTGCACCCCGACGAGATGTCCCCGCGCGAGGCGCTGGAGGCGCTCTACGCGCTGAAGGCGAAACTGCCGAAGCAGTAGACACTGCCGTAGGGTGGGCAAAGCGCAGCGTGCCCACCGTCCACGTTCGGTGCAAGAAAGGTGGGCACGCTACGCTTTGCCCACCCTACGTTCGAAGCAATCGTCGCCGGCCATGCCACCACAGGCCGAGATTCCAGGTCACACAGGTGGCGAGCGCAAGACTCAGGCCGATCGCCGAGCCGAACTGCAGCGCGGCGAGGTGGAGCACCGCGACCGCAAGCCCAAATCCCATCAGGCCCCAGGCGCCGTTGGCGATCACGGCGGCCGTCGGCGGGCCGCCGATGCGCGGATGCAGGATCAGCATCATCGAGGTGAACACCACCGGAAACAGGGCGATGATGCCGCTGACCTGCGGGCCGACCCAGCCTGAGGACGTCACCACGATCGCGACCAATGTGGCGACCAGCGAGGCGCGCAGCGGGATGTCGTACCAGCGGCGCGTGATCAGCGGCATCTTCTTCACATGGCGGTAGCGCTGCAACAGCGGCACGCAGATCGCAAAGGTGATGACGTTCACGATCAGCCCGGCGGCAAGCGTCCAGTGAAACTGGCGGAAGATGGACGCGAGCAGGAGCCATACCGCGACGGCGGCGACCGTGCTGAGCAGCGCACTATGGCGCTGTGCCAGCACGACATAGGTCAGTCCAAGATAGATCGTCGCCGCGTTGATGGGCAGGCTGGCGAGCGCGCCCTCGGCGATGAACGCCGCATCATGGTCGAGCGCGAGGAAGACATAGGATGGCCCCGCCGAGATCGGCAGCGTTGCCACCAGCGCGCCGATCACTGGCCCCGAACGCTCGGTGATGATGGAGGCGGTCACGACAAAGGCGGCGGTAGTCGCCATGCGCAATAGCAGCGTCAGCAGGAAGATGAATTCGGGGGGCATCGGCGCCGAAGAATTTATTGCAGGATCGCCGTAGCGACGGCCGCTTTCACCTCTCCCATAGGGAGAGGTCGATTTGCGCAGCAAATCGGGTGAGGGGTTCAGGTCCCTCAAGGAAGCGAAGCCCCTCACCCGCGCCGGAGCCTGTCATCGGGCGCGCCTTCGGCGCGACCCGTTGGGCGCGACCTCTCCCTGTGGGAGAGGTAAGAGCAACGACATCACACCCGCTTCAACGAGACCGCGACCTGCGGGCCGTGCCTGATGGTCTGGTAGACCACGCAATAGCGCTCGGTGAGCTTCAAGAGGAGGTCGAGCTTGTCCTGCGGCGCGTCGGTGTCGACCTCGAAGCGCAGGCGGATCTCGGCGAAGCCGACCGGGGCCTCTTTGTCGACACCGAGCGTGCCGCGGAAATCGAGATCGCCCTCGGCGAACACGTTGCCGCTCTTGAGCGGCACTTCGATCGCCGTCGCCACTGATTTCAAGGTCACGCCGGCGCAAGCGACCAGCGCTTCCAGCAGCATGTCGCCGGAGCAGAGTTCCAGCCCGGAGCCACCGGTCGCTGGATGGAGGCCCGCGACCGCGAGGGCGCGGCCGGTTTCGACCTTGCAGGCGATGCCTTCGCTCTCGATCGAGCCTTTGGCTTTCAGCGTGATGACGGCGGTGGCGGGGTCGGCCTTGTAGCGTTCCTTGATCGGGGCTTGCAGCGCGCGGAGCTCGGTGGCGTCCATTGTTGTTCTCCCGGATTTTCTGCCTCCGGGTGTACTGCCTTATCGCACGGCTGTCACCACCACATCGCCTCGCCTGCATTCGCGGCCGCCTCGCTGTCAGGCACGTTGCGGTCGAGCGAACGATCGAGCGCCGTCAGCACGCGGCGCTTGAAATTGTCGAAATGTGCCGAACTTCGGTCGCGCGGCCGCGCCAGGTTGATCGCGATCTCCTCGAACAGCCGGCCCGGCCGCGGCCGCATCACCAGCACGCGGTCCGCCAGCACCACGGCCTCGTCGACGTCATGCGTCACCAGGATCAGCGTCGGGCGAGTGTCGGCCCAGAGGTCGAGCAAATGATCCTGCAGGTCGCGCCGGGTGAAGGCGTCGAGCGCGGAAAACGGCTCGTCGAGCAACAGCACCTCCGGCTGCGGCACCAAAGCGCGCGCGATCGCCACCCGCTGCGCCTGCCCGCCGGAAAGCTCGCGCGGCCAGGCATTGGCCTTGTCAGTGAGACCGACACGGGCCAGCGCGCGCGCCACCTTTTCACGCCGTGCATCGGCCGGCAGGTCTGACAGGCCAAAGCCGATATTGTCGGCGACGCTGAGCCATGGCAGCAGCCGCGGCTCCTGGAAGATGATGCCGATCTTGGCGTGCGGCGCGGTGATGGTGTCGCCATCGAGCGTCACCGTGCCCGACGTGGCGCGATCGAGCCCGGCGATGGCGCGGAGCAGCGTCGACTTGCCGCAACCGGAGCCGCCGATGATGGCGATGATTTCGCCCGGCTTGATCTCGGCAGAGAAGCGCGACAATGCATGGACCCCGTTGGGATAGGTCTTGCCGACCTTGTCGAGCGCGAGCATCAGGCGGCTCCGCGCTCGCGGCCGAAGGCGTCCTGCCAGCGCAGGAGCGGCGCGGTGGCGAGCTCGATCAGCCAGTCGGTAGTCTTGCCGAGGATCGCGAAGATCACGATCGCGGCGACGATCTGCGCCGGCTTGCCGAGCTGCTGGCCGTCGATCAGGAGATAGCCGAGCCCCTCGGAGGCGCCCATGAACTCGGCGGCAACCACGAACATCCAGCCCAGACCAAGGCCGACGCGGAGCGCCACCACGTAAGCCGGCAAGACCGCCGGCAACAGGATGCGCCGGATCATCGCCGGGCCCGAGAGGCGGAAGATGCGGCCGACCTCGACGATCTTGCGATCGACCGAGAGGATCGCGCCCATCACGCCGAGATAGACCGGGAAGAACACGCCGACCGCGATCAGCGCGACCTTCGAGGTTTCGAAAATGCCGAGCCAGAGGATGAACAGCGGCACCCAGGCGATCGAGGGGATCGCCCGCAGCGCCTGCACGGTCGGATCGAGCAGCCGCCGCGCCAGTCCCCAATAGCCGGAGACGGCGCCGAGCAGCGTGCCGGCGACGACGCCGAGCGCAAAGCCCGCGGCAACGCGAGAGAGTGTCGTGGTGATGTGCCGCGACAGCTCACCGCTTTTCGCCAGTTCCACGATCGTGGCGAAGACTTTCGTCGGCGGCGGCACCAGCCGGCCGTTGGAATAGCCGAGCCAGACCGCGAGCTCCCAGCCGAGGGCGAGACCCGCTGGCAGCAGCAGCCCGAGCGCGGGCCGCACAAAACGCGACAGCCGCACCGCCGCAGGCGGCATGGCGGCGTCGGGTTGTTCCAGCACTGGCACTTCAATGGTCATCGCCACGGCAAGAACCCTTTCCCGCGCCAGATTGCAAGGTGGGTATTCGTCGAGGCTTCGTAGCCCGAGTTTCGCTGCGCTCCACCCGGGCTACGGATCGTCAATTCGTCGGCAGAGGGACTTGGTCGTCGATCAGCGAATTCAGCACCGCCTTCACGTCGACCTTGGCATCGACCACGCCGGCCTGCTGCAGCGCGAGCCCTGCGGCGAGGATCGAATCGCGCTGCGGGGCGCCGATCCGGCTGTGGGTCAACTCGGTGCGCTCCTTGAGCTGCTTGTCGACCACGGCCTCCGGCAGCTTGGTTACGGCAATGAAGGTCTTCTTCAGCTCGTCGTAATTCGCCAGCGAATATTTGCGGGCCTCTTCGTAAGTAGCGAGCACGCGGCGCACGACGTCCGGGTGGTCCTTCAGGAACTGCTCGCGCACATTAAGGATGCCCCAGGTGTTGGCGTCCGCCTTGCGGAAGAACAATTTTGCGCCGTCCTCGACTTCGGCCTGCGCCATCATCGGATCGAGGCCGGCCCAGGCGTCGACATCGCCGCGGATTAGCGCGGTCTTGCCGTCGGCGTGCTGGAGCAGCACCGGCGTGATGTCCTTTTCGGAGAGGCCGGCATCAAGTAGTGCCCGCACCAGGAAGATGTGCGGATCGGTACCGCGGGTCACCGCGACGCGCTTGCCCTTGAGGTCGGCGACCGAGGCGATCTTAGAATCCTTGCCCGTGACCAGCGCGGTCCATTCGGGACGCGAATAGACATAGATCGACTTGATCGGGTTGCCGTTGATCTTGGCGACCAGCGCGGCCGAGCCCGCCGTCGAACCCAAATCGATCGATCCCGCGTTGAGGAATTCGAGCGCCTTGTTGGAGCCGGCGGATTGCACCCAGACGATGCTGATGCCGTCCTTGGCGAACTCCTTTTCCAGGAGCCCTTTCTGCTTCAGGACCAGCGAGACCGGATTGTAGGTCGCCCAGTCGATGCGTATCTCCTTGAGCGGCTCCGCCGCAAAACTTGCCGCGGGCGCAAGCGCCAAACCTGAAATCATCGCAGCCACAGTGCGCCGTGAAATCCGGACCATCCTCAGCCTCCAGGTACTGGAAAATCTTGTTAAAACGTCATTTCATCTCAATGAGTTAGGCCGCAAGTCAATGAGAAAATCCGGATCCTGAAGGCGGCAGCGCGAGAATGAATTTGCCCAAATCAACTGGAATTCAGCACAGAGTGATCGCGGGGCCACAATGTCCCGTGACAGCACAGGCGCCGTCCTTTATCGGGATAGACCATGGATAGTGTCGTGGCCGAACCCCGCTCGGAAGTGGATGACCGTTTCGATACCGCGCGGATCACCGCCGCGGTCGACGCGCTCGCCGAGAAACACGCGGGACGCGAGGACCAATTCCGCTCGGCCATGGCGCAACTGCTCAAGGCGGAACTGATCGCGGCACGCGCCACGGCACAGGCCGTACTGCTCAAGGACCGCCACGGCCGACGCTGCGCGGAGCGGCTCTGCATCGTGCAGGACGAGATCATCCGCATCCTCTATGCGGCGGCGACCAAGCACCTCTATCACTCGCCGATCCCCTCCGGCGAGGAGCGCATGGCAGTCGTCGCCACCGGCGGTTACGGCCGCGGCCTGATGGCGCCGGAATCCGACATCGATCTGTTGTTCATCCTGCCCTACAAGCAGACCGCCTGGGGCGAGCAGGTCGCCGAAGCGATCCTTTATTGCCTGTGGGACATGGGACTGAAGGTCGGCCACGCCACGCGCTCGGTCGACGAATCGATCCGCCAGGCGCGCGGCGACATGACGATCCGCACCGCGATCCTGGAAACGCGGTTCCTGACCGGCGACCGGCCGCTCTATGACGAACTGGTCGACCGCTTTGACAAGGACGTCGTGCAGGGCACCGCTGCCGAATTCGTCACCGCCAAGCTGGCCGAGCGCGAGGAGCGGCACCGCCGCGCCGGACAGTCGCGCTATCTGGTCGAGCCCAATGTCAAGGACGGCAAGGGCGGCCTGCGCGACCTGCACACGCTGTTCTGGATCGCGAAATACGTCTACCGCGTGCGCGAGACCGATGAATTGCTCGAACGCGGCGTGTTCGACGCGCAGGAATACCGCACCTTCCGCCGCTGCGCCGATTTCCTGTGGTCGGTGCGCTGCAACATCCATTTCTTCGCCGGCCGCGCCGAGGAGCGGCTGTCGTTCGACGTCCAGCGCGAGATCGCGGTCAGGCTCGGCTACACCTCGCATCCCGGGATGCAGGACGTCGAGCGCTTCATGAAGCATTACTTCCTGATCGCCAAGGATGTCGGCGACCTCACCGCGATCCTGTGCGCCAAGCTGGAGGAAGAGCAGAAGAAGCCGGCGCCGGTGCTGAGCCGCATGGTGGCGCGCCTGCGGCCCGGCAGCACCAAGCGGCGCGTGCCCGAGAGCGACGACTTCATCGTCGACAACAACCGCATCAACCTGGCCGCGCCCGACGTCTTCAAGCACGATCCGGTCAACCTGATCCGCATCTTCCGCCTGGCGCAGAAGAACAACCTCGCCTTCCATCCCGACGCGATGCGCACCGTGACGCGCTCGCTCAAGCTCGTGAACACGCAGCTTCGCGAAGACGCGGAAGCCAATCGGCTGTTCATGGAAATCCTGACGTCAGACAATGCCGAGATCGTGCTGCGGCGAATGAACGAGACCGGCGTGCTCGGTCACTTCATCCGCGCCTTCGGCAAGATCGTGTCGATGATGCAGTTCAACATGTACCACCACTACACGGTGGACGAGCATCTGATCCGCTGCATCGGCTTCCTGCAGGAGATCGAGCGCGGCGGCAATGACGAGTTCATTGTCGCCAGCGACCTGTTCCGCAAGATCCGCCCCGAGCATCGCCCGGTGCTCTATATCGCGACCCTTTTGCACGATATCGCCAAAGGCCGGCCCGAGGATCATTCGGTCGCCGGCGCGAAGGTGGCGCGACGGCTATGCCCCCGGCTCGGCTTCAGCAACGCCGACACCGAGCTCGTCGCGTGGCTGATCGAGGACCACCTGACGATGTCGACGGTCGCGCAGTCGCGCGATCTCTCCGACCGCAAGACGATCGAGAATTTTGCCGCCGTCGTGCAATCGGTCGAGCAGATGAAACTGCTCACGATCCTCACCACCGCCGACATCCGCGGCGTCGGCCCCGGCGTCTGGAACGGCTGGAAGGCGCAACTCCTGCGCACGCTCTATTACGAGACCGAGCCGGTGTTGACCGGCGGCTTCTCGGAAGTGAACCGCGCCCGCCGCATCGCGGTGGCGCAGGCCGAATTCCGGGCCGCCTTCACCGAATGGCCGGAGGCGGAGCTCAACGCCTATATCGAGCGGCACTATCCGGCGTACTGGCTCAAGGTCGAATTGCCGCGCAAGATCCGCCAGGCGCGCTTCATCCGCGCCAGCGAGCAGGCCGGGCACAAGCTTGCGATCAATGTCGGATTCGACGAGGCGCGCGGCGTCACCGAACTGACGATCTGGGCAACCGACCATCCCTGGCTGTTGTCGATCATCGCCGGTGCCTGCGCTTCCGCTGGCGCCAATATCGTCGACGCCCAGATCTACACCACGACCGACGGCCGCGCGCTCGACACCATCGCGATCTCCCGCGAATACGACCGCGACGAGGATGAAGGCCGCCGCGCCACCCGGATCGGCGAGATGATCGAGGACGTGCTGGAAGGCAAATTGCGCCTGCCCGAGGCGATGGCACGCCGCGCCGTCCATCGCAGCAGCGGCAACAAGGTGAAGGCGTTCACCGTCGAGCCCGAAGTGACGATCAACAACCAGTGGTCGGACCGCTACACCGTGATCGAGGTTTCCGGCCTCGACCGACCCGGCCTGCTGTACCAGCTCACCACCGCGATCTCGAAGCTCAACCTCAATATCGCCTCCGCCCATGTCGCGACCTTCGGCGAGCGCGCCCGCGACGTGTTCTATGTCACCGACCTCCTGGGCGCGCAGATCACTGCGCCGACCCGGCAGGCCGCGATCAAGAGTGCGCTGTTGCACCTGCTGGCCGACGAGAACGCGGCGGCCCAGCCGGCGGCCTGAACCTTCGCCGCGATTTTACGGAACCAGCAACCGGCTGACAGTTAAGCCTTTTATCCGATCAGCCAGCTTCAGGGTTGCCGCCTCAACGCCGCTGCCTTACCTAGAGCCTTGGTAAACCGTGGCTCTAGCCTTTTGTTTCGACGCGTTTTCTGGCGCGAACCGGTATCCACCCTCGGATCAAGTCCGAGGGCATGCTTCGCTCGAAAACGCTATGGTAGGCTCATGAAATTCCTCGATGAAGCAAAGGTCTATATTCGCTCCGGCGACGGCGGCAACGGCTGCGTCGCGTTCCGGCGCGAGAAATTCATCGAGTTCGGCGGGCCCTCCGGGGGCAATGGCGGGCGCGGCGGCGACGTCATCATCGAGGCGGTCGACGGGCTGAACACGCTGATCGACTACCGCTACCAGCAGCATTTCAAGGCGCAAAAGGGCACCAATGGCATGGGCAAGGACCGCCATGGCGCCAATGGCAAGCCGATCGTGCTGAAGGTGCCGGTCGGAACCCAGGTGTTCGACGAGGACCGCGAGACGCTGATCTACGATTTCACCAAGCTCGGCGAGAAATTCGTGCTGGCCGAGGGGGGCAATGGCGGTTTCGGCAACGCGCATTTCAAGTCGTCCACCAACCGCGCCCCCCGCAATGCCAATCCCGGCCTGCCCGGCGAGGAACGCTGGATCTGGCTCCGCCTGAAACTGATCGCCGATGCGGGCCTGGTCGGACTGCCGAACGCCGGCAAATCGACCTTCCTGTCCGTGGTCAGCGCCGCCAAGCCGAAGATCGCGGACTATCCCTTCACCACGCTGCACCCGCAGCTCGGCGTCGTCAGCGCGCAGGGCCGCGAATTCGTGCTCGCCGACATCCCCGGGCTGATCGAGGGCGCGCATGAAGGCGCTGGCCTCGGCGACCGCTTCTTGGGCCATGTCGAGCGCTGCCGCGTGCTGTTGCACCTGATCGACGCCACCTGCGAGCATGCCGGCAAGGCCTACAAGACGGTACGTACCGAACTCGAG
Organism: Bradyrhizobium sp. Leo114; assembly: GCF_055229415.2. Lineage (NCBI taxonomy): Bacteria > Pseudomonadati > Pseudomonadota > Alphaproteobacteria > Hyphomicrobiales > Nitrobacteraceae > Bradyrhizobium > Bradyrhizobium sp. Leo114. The sequence continues at coordinate 52,221 of NZ_JBUYEN020000023.1, forward strand.
GCCTATGAGGGCCATCTCGCCGAGAAGATCGAGATCGTCGCGCTGAACAAGATCGACGCGGTCGCGCCGGACGAATTGAAGAAGCAGAAGGACCGGCTGAAACGGGCGGCCAAGAAAACGCCGCTGCTGGTCTCCGCCGCCACCGGCGAGGGCATTCCGGACGCGTTGAAGGCGCTGGTCGAGGTGATCGGCGAGGCGCCGGTGTCGGCCAAGGCCAAAGGCGGCACTGATGCCGAACCCTGGGCGCAACCGACGCCGCAGGGCTGATTCCAACGCTCTTTCCCGAGCGCCGCTTTCAAAGTAAGGGGTGGTGCGCATCCCTCCGCTGCTCTACTCCGACCGAACCCATGAAACGCCCCGCGCTCAATCGCTTTCGCCGTATCGTCGTCAAGGTCGGCTCATCGCTCCTGATCGATTCCGAGGCGGGCGAGGTCAAGTCGTCGTGGCTGTCTGCGCTCGCCGCCGACATCGCCAAGCTGCACCGGGAAGGCCGGGAGGTGTTGGTCGTCTCCTCCGGTTCGATCGCGCTCGGACGTAGCCAGTTGAAACTGCCGCGCGGGCCCCTCAAGCTCGAGGAGAGCCAGGGTGCAGCCGCCGTCGGGCAGATCGCGCTGGCACGGATCTGGTCGGAAGTGCTTGGCGATCACGGGATTCGTGCCGGGCAGATCCTGGTCACACTGCAGGATACCGAGGAGCGCCGCCGCTATCTGAATGCGCGCTCGACGATCGCCAAGCTCCTGGAATGGCGCGCGGTGCCCGTGATCAACGAGAACGACACGGTCGCCACCAACGAGATCCGCTATGGCGACAATGACCGCCTCGCCGCCCGCGTCGCTACGATGGCGAGCGCCGATCTCCTCGTCCTGCTGTCCGACATCGACGGCCTCTATGACGCTCCGCCGGCCGGCAACCCCAACGCAAAACTGATCCCGGTGGTCGAAAGCATCAGCGCGGAGATAGAGGCGATGGCGGGCGAGGCTGGATCCGAGCTGTCGCGCGGCGGCATGCGCACCAAGATCGAAGCGGCCAAGATCGCGACCACCGGCGGCACGCACATGCTGATCGCCTCCGGCAAGATCGAGCATCCGTTGCAGGCGATCGCGGACGGCGGGCGCTGCACCTGGTTCCTGACGCCGGCCAACCCGATCACAGCGCGTAAACGCTGGATCGCCGGCTCGCTGGAACCGAAGGGCACGCTGACCATCGACGCCGGCGCGGTGGCCGCGCTACGCGCCGGAAAGAGCCTGTTGCCGGCCGGCGTGATCCGGATCGACGGCCAGTTCGCCCGCGGCGACGCGGTGATCGTCCGTGGCCCCGATACCCATGAGATCGGCCGCGGCCTCGTCGCCTACGACGCAGAGGAGGCCGACAAGATCAAGGGGCGCTCCTCCCCCGACGTGATGGCCATCCTGGGCATCAGCGGCCGGGCGGAGATGATCCACCGCGACGATCTGGTGGTCGGCCCTGCAGGGGTTATTGCGGCCAAATAGGCCATTGGCCGAGCTCCTGCGGGCTTCCCGGCGGTTGGTGAAACCGACCCGGTTCGACCTGCCATGCCGGTTCCTCGCCTCGCCAAGGCCCCGATTTCCGTGCTAGACCATGGTCTTAACAGAACGCTGGGACACTCCATGACTGCGCCGCTGAAGGCGATCGACGGTAACGCCGATCTGCCGACCCTCATGAACGAACTCGCGACACAAGCGCGTGCCGCTGCGCGCGTGCTGGCGCTCGCGCCGCCCGAGCAGAAGAACAGGGCCCTTGCCGCGATCGAGCGTGCCATCCGCGAGAATGCACCGACCATCCTTGCCGCCAATGCCGAGGATGTCGCCGAGACGCGCGCGAGCGGTGCGACCTCGGCATTCGTCGACCGCTTGACGCTGACGCAGGCGCGCATCGAGGCGATGGCCGATGGCGTCGCCACCGTGCGCAACATTCCCGATCCGGTCGGCGCCGTCACCGAGAGCTGGCAGCGGCCTAACGGCATGACCATCGAACGTGTCCGCGTGCCGCTCGGCGTTATCGCCGTAATCTTCGAAAGCCGCCCCAATGTCGCGGCCGATGCCGGCGTGCTGTGCCTGAAATCCGGCAACGCCGTGATCCTGCGCGGCGGCTCCGACAGTTTCCGCTCCTGCCGCGCGATCCATGAGTGCCTGGCGCAGGGCCTGCGCGAGGCGGGTCTGCCGGAAGCCGCGATCACGCTAGTGCCGACCCGCGATCGCGCCGCGGTTGGGCTATTGCTCACCGGGTTGAACGGCGGCGTCGATGTGATCGTGCCGCGCGGCGGCAAGAGCCTGGTCGCGCGGGTGGAAGCCGAAGCGCGCGTGCCGGTGTTCGCCCATCTGGAGGGCGTCAACCACGTCTATGTCGACCGCTCCGCCAATCTCGATATGGCGAAGTCGATCGTGCTGAACGCCAAGATGCGGCGTCCCGGCGTCTGCGGCGCGGCCGAGACGCTTCTGGTCGACCGCGCCGGCGCCTCCGCCAGCCTGAAGCCGCTGGTCGAGATGCTGATCGATGCCGGCTGCGAAGTGCGCGGTGACGAGACGGTGCAACGCGTCGATGCCCGCGTGAAGCCGGCAGCCGAGGAAGACTGGGACACCGAATATGAGGACGCGATCATCGCGGCTCGAATCGTCGACGGCGTCGATGAAGCGATCGCGCATATCCACCAGCACGGCTCGCGGCATACCGATGCCGTCGTGACGGATGATAAGGCTGTTGCGGAGAAATTCCTCAATGAGGTCGACTCCGCGATCGTGCTGCACAACGCCTCGACCCAGTTCGCCGACGGCGGCGAGTTCGGCTTCGGCGCGGAGATCGGGATAGCCACCGGCAAATTCCACGCCCGCGGGCCGGTCGGCGCCGAGCAACTGACGAGCTTCAAGTATCGCATCCACGGCACCGGACAGACACGGCCGTGAAGCCAAACTTGTGATCCCATTGAAGCCAGCCCAGATCGCGTCGCCATCGGTCGCGCGGGCGCTTCCGTTCTACACCAACGGAATGCGCATCGGCCTGCTTGGCGGCTCCTTCAATCCGCCGCATGCAGCGCATCGCGCGATCAGCCAGTTCGCGCTCAAGCGGCTGCAGCTCGACCGCGTCTGGTGGCTGCTCACGCCCGGCAACCCGCTCAAGAGTCACGACGGCCTGCATGCGCTCGCCGAGCGCGCTGCAGCCGCACTGAAAGTGGCCGACGATCCTCGTATCGATGTGAGCTGTCTCGAAGCTGTCATCGGCACGCGCTACACTGTAGACACGATCATCCATTTGCGGCGCCGCGTCTCCGGCGTGCATTTTGTCTGGATCATGGGCGCCGATAACCTCGCGCAGTTCCACCGTTGGAAAGACTGGCGGCGCATCGCCTCCGATGTGCCGATCGCCGTGATCGACCGTCCGCCACAAAGTTTCCGCGCGCTCGCCGCGCCCGCCGCACAGGCGCTCGCCCGCTATCGTCTGCCCGAGAATCAGGCGCCCCGGCTGGCGGATCAGCGGGCGCCGGCCTGGGTCTTTCTCACTGGCATGAAATCCAATCTGTCTTCGACCGGCCTTCGGAACCCTGATGGGAGCTGGAGGACGGTCTAGCGCATGATCGAGGTGGATCATGCGGCAAGTGGCGTGGGGCTTACTGGAATATTGAAACCCTTAACCCCACATGCGTAGTATAGGCGGCGGGCACCGAGATTCGGCGTTCGCGATACAGTGAAAGGAATGGTCCCTGGCCACACCTGTATTGTCCAAGTCTGTTTTACCCAAGGCAGCCAACAAGGCAGCAAAACCTGCGCGTAAAACATCGACCCCGACAGCGGCCTTGAAGGCGCAAGGCGACGCCGACAAGACCCTGAATATGATCCTCTCCCGCCTCGACGATATGAAGGCGGAAGAAACGGTCACCATCGACCTTCGCGGCAAATCAGCATACTCCGACTACATGGTCATCACCTCGGGCCGGGCCAACCGGCACGTCGGTGCGATCGCGGAGAACGTCACGAAAGCCCTGAAGGAAAACGGCATCAGCAAAATCCATGTCGAAGGCTTGCCCAATTGCGACTGGGTGCTGATCGATTCCGGCGATGTGATCGTGCACGTGTTCAGGCCCGAGGTGCGCGAGTTCTACAATCTCGAGCGGTTGTGGACGCAAAGCCCGGTCGCGGCGGTCTAGATCTCTGAGCCGATGCAAATCGGCCGATGCGCATGCTAACATGCGTTAATGCGGTTAGTTGTCATCGCGATCGGCCGATTGAAGCAGGGCCCGGAGCGGGAACTGGCGGAGCGCTATCGCGAGCGCTTCGACGATATCGGTCGCAAGCTCGGCTTCCGCGGCCTGGACGTTCATGAAATTTCGGAAAGCCGTGCGCGCGACGCCGCCACAAGGATGGCCGAGGAAGCGGCGGCGATCTCGGCGCTGATCCCGGAAAAACACCTGCTCGTGGCGCTGGATGAGCGCGGCGAGAACGTCGACAGCGCGGCTTTTGCCGGGTATCTCGGGCGCTGGCGGGACCAATCGGTCGCCAACACTATTTTCGTCATCGGCGGCGCCGACGGACTTTCGCCTGATTTGCAGCGCAAGGCCAAGCTGCGCGTCGCATTCGGCGCGGCGACTTGGCCGCACCAGATGGTCCGGGTCATGCTTCTGGAACAGATTTATCGGGCGGCGACCATTTTGGCCGGCCACCCCTATCATCGCGCGTGAACCGTCAAGAGAAAGCGCTGAACAATCCGATGCCGTCGCTGCGCGACCTTCACCGTTATCCCGACGCCGCGCACCGCGGCCGGTATCCGGCATCCTGGCTTCCCCTTCCGGTCGTGTTGCTGTCGGCAACCCTTGCCACAGCCGCGATCGCGCAAACACCGCCGCAACAGCAACAGACCGCGGCAACCGCGCCTTCGCCCGATATCATCAAGCAGCGGGAGCAGGAGCTTGAGGCCGCCCGCGAACAGCAACGAAAAGCCACCGAGCTGCAGGAGAAATTGAAGGCCGACATTGCCGCGATCGGTCAGGACCGCAGCAAGCTCAACCAGCAGATCATCGACATTGCGGGCCAAGTGCGCGGCGTCGAAGGCCGGATCGTCGATGCGGAGGCGCGGCTGCGCCCGCTCGACGGCCGCGAGCAGGAGATCCGCGCCTCGCTCGATTCTCGCCGCGCCGAGATCATCGAGGTGCTGGCGGCGCTGCAACGTGCCGGCCGGCGCACGCCGCCGGCGCTCCTGGTGCGGCCAGAAGACGCACTGCAGTCGCTGCGGACCGCGATGCTGCTCGGTGCGGTCGTGCCTGAATTGCGGGGGCGCGCGGAAAAGCTGACCGCCGACCTCGGCGAGCTGGTTGCGCTGCGCAAAACCATCGCCAGCGAGCGCGATGCAATGGCGCGCGACCGCGACAAGCTCAGGGAAGACCAGGTCCGGCTCGCGGCGCTGGTCGAGGAGCGGCAACGCCAGCAGAGCGCGATCGAAAAGGACATGGCAGCGGAAGGCGCGCGGGCCATCGCCCTGTCCAAGCAGGTCGACGACCTGCAGGGCCTGATCGCCAAGATGGAACAGGATCTGAAGAGCGCCGCGAAAGCGGCCGCCACCGCCAACCTCCAGGGCACGCCCGCCGCCCCGAACGGCAAGCCAAATCTGGGCGCTTTGAAGGATTCGGCGCGGCTGAGGCCGGCGGTCGCCTTTGCCTCGGCCAAGGGCCTGTTCGCCTACCCTGTTAACGGTACCAGGATTCGTGATTTTGGCGGGTCTGACGGTGCTGGCGGCGTGCAAAAAGGCATTTCTTTGGCAGCGCTGCCCGGTGCCCAGGTCACAACCCCGTGTGACGGCTGGGTCGTCTATGCCGGACCCTTCCGAAGCTACGGTCAACTCTTGATCCTCAACGCCGGGGGCGGGTATCATGTTTTGATCGCCGGGATGGAGCGTATTTCGGTAAACATCGGCCAGTTTGTACTTACGGGGGAGCCGGTCGCGACCATGGGGTCTACGTCCCAGGTTGCCTCTATTTTCGCTACAAACGCGAGCCAACCCGTGCTCTACGTCGAGTTCCGTAAGGACGGCACTCCAATCGATCCAGGCCCATGGTGGGCCGCAAATGAAGGCGAAAAGGTTCGCGGATGATGCGCAAGACTTCTGTAGTTCTCCTCAGCGCCGCATGCGGTGCAGCGTTGACGCTGTTCGTTACCCAACCGCGCGCCGTGCTGATGGGATCAAGCGCGCGCGCCGCGACCTCGGATACCTACCGCCAGCTCAATCTGTTCGGCGACGTGTTCGAGCGCGTGCGCAGCGACTATGTCGAGAAGCCCGATGACAGCAAGCTCGTGGAATCCGCCATCAGCGGCATGCTGGCCGGGCTCGATCCGCACTCGAGCTACATGGACGCCAAGAGCTTCCGCGACATGCAGGTGCAGACGCGCGGCGAGTTCGGCGGCCTCGGCATCGAGGTCACGATGGAAGACGGGCTGATCAAGGTCGTCTCCCCGATCGACGATACCCCCGCGTCGAAGGCCGGCATCATGGCCAACGACATCATCACCACCCTCGACGACGAAGCCGTGCAGGGTCTGACCCTCAACCAGGCCGTCGAGAAGATGCGCGGGCCGGTGAACACCAAGATCCGGCTGAAGATCGTCCGCAAGGGCCAGGACAATCCGATCGAGGTCACGCTGGTGCGTGACAACATCCGCGTCCGCTCGGTGCGCGCCCGCGTCGAGGCCGACGACATCGCCTATATCCGCATCACCACCTTCAACGAGCAGACCACCGAGGGCCTGAAGAAGGAGATCGCCAATCTCTCTAACCAGATCGGCGACAAGTTGAAGGGCTACATCATCGATCTCCGCAACAATCCCGGCGGTCTGCTGGAGGAAGCCGTGACGGTCTCCGACGCCTTCCTGGAGCGCGGCGAGATCGTCTCGACCCGCGGCCGCAATGCCGAGGAAACCCAGCGCCGCGCCGCCCATGCGGGCGACCTGACCAAGGGCAAGCCGGTCATCGTGCTGATCAACGGCGGCTCGGCCTCGGCCTCGGAAATCGTCGCCGGCGCGTTGCAGGACCACAAGCGGGCGACGCTGGTCGGCACCCGCTCCTTCGGCAAGGGTTCGGTCCAGACCATCATCCCGCTCGGCAGCGGCAACGGCGCGTTGCGGCTGACCACCGCGCGCTACTACACGCCGTCAGGCAAATCGATCCAGGCCAAGGGCATCGTGCCGGATATCGAGGTGCTGCAGGATGTGCCGGATGAACTGAAGGCCCGCACCGACACCAAGGGTGAGGCCTCGCTGCGCGGCCATCTGAAATCCGACGGCGACGAGAAGACCGGCTCGCAGTCCTACGTGCCGCCGGACGCCAAGGACGACAAGGCACTCAAGCTGGCCGACGACCTCCTGCATGGCATCAAGTCCACCGCAAGCTCGGCGCCGCCGCCCGGCGGTGACAAGGCTGCGGTCGACAACAAGCCAGGCAGCAAGGCCGCGAACTGATCGGCCATCGCGAATTCAGACCAAGGGCGGCCCTTTCGGCCGCCCTTTTTATTTGGGAGCCCGTAGTCCCGTAGCCCGCGTGAAGCGCCAGCGTAACCCGGGACCGCTCGTAGACACGGATACAGCCCCCCGGGTTGCGCGGAGCCTGTCATCGGGCGCGCGTTCGCGCGACCCGTTGGCTTCACCCCGGGCTACGGGGTCCAGCCTTCCCCTTGAAGCGGCTGTGCTATCGTCGGCACATCTGATTCGGGGGGTTCATGGCAGAGGCGGCCGACGAACTGAGCGCACCGCTCGGACAGGAAACCGTGGCCAAAAAACGCCGGTTCCAGGTGCCGTTCACGGCCACGCAGGTGCTGGCGGTGATGCTCGGCCTGATCCTGGTCACTTTCGCCGGCATCGCCTTGTTCAACGATGATCCGCTCGGCGGCGAGCCGATCGCCCATATCGCCTTGCGCAAGGCGCCGATGGCGGAGGAAAAACCCGCAGCGGCCGGCCCTGCCGCCGAGCCCATGGCGAAATCGCCGCCCAGGCAGGCTGCCGGCGAGAGCAAGACGGTCACCATCATCGACGGCTCGAGCGGCGCGCGGCATGACGTCGTCGTCAGCGGCGATGCCGCCGACAAGGCCGAGTCCGACGCCGCGCCAGGGCCGATGGCCGGCGTAGACCAGCGCCTCCTGGAAAAATCGCGCTATGGCATGATCCCTGTGGTCGCCGACGGCTTGAGGCCGTTTACGGTCTATGCGGCCGATGCCGACCGCGCCAAGGCGGCAAAAACACCCGTGGTGGCGATCGTGGTCGGCGGGCTCGGCGTCGGCGCCGCCAAAACCACCGACGCCATCATGAAACTGCCGCCGGCGGTGACGCTAGCCTTCACGCCCTATGGCGCCGACCCGACCAAGCTTGCCGAACGGGCGCGTGCGCAGCGCCACGAGATCCTGCTGCAGGTCCCGATGGAGCCGTTCGACTACCCGGACAATGACCCGGGCCCCCAAACGCTGCTGACGACCCTGAACGCGGAACAGAATCTCGACCGGCTTTATTGGCACTTCAGCCGCATCCAGGGCTATGCCGGCATCGCCAATTTCATGGGCGCCCGTTTCGTGGCGACCGATCCGGTGATGCAGCCGATCATGCGTGAAGCAGCCAAGCGCGGCTTGAGCTATTTCGACGACGGCGCCACGCCACGCAGCGTCGCGGCCTCGCTCGCCGCCGGCCAGGCGCTGCCCTTTGCCAAGGCCGATTTCACCATCGATGCGGTTCCGACGTCGGTGGAGATCGACCGCGTGCTGGTCAAGCTCGAGACGCTCGCCAAGGAACGCGGCGTCGCGGTCGGCGTGGCCTCGGCGCTGCCGATTTCGATCGAGCGCCTCGCAGCCTGGACCAAGACGCTGGAGGCGCGCGGTATACTGCTTGTGCCATTGACAACCGCGATGCTGAAATCAAAATCGGGCTAGAACTTCAACCTGATGGCGCGACTTCGGACTTCCGGACCCGCCCGTCTTCCAGATCATGATCCGCCAGGTGAATCGGGTCATGGTCTCGTCTTTTTGTTGGAGCGTGATCTTCCCACGCGAACGCTTTACGTTTGTCGCGAGGGAGAAACGATTTCCGACTGGTTCCGGATCACGCTCTGGGAGTCCTGATCGAATGACGCGTTACGAGGAACTGCCCTACCGGACCTGCGTCGGCGTGATGCTGCTCAACCGAGACGGGCTGGTCTTTATCGGACGCCGCGCCGGCGGCATTGAGCATGTCGACGACACCCACATCTGGCAGATGCCGCAAGGCGGCGTGGATCCCGGTGAAGACGTCTGGGAAGCCGCCAAGCGCGAGCTCTACGAGGAGACCAGCGTCCGATCGGTCGAGAAACTCGGTGAGGTCGAGGACTGGCTGATCTACGATATTCCGCGCACGGTCGCAGGGCGCGCCTGGAAGGGCCGCTACCGCGGCCAGCGCCAGAAATGGTTCGCGGTTCGCTTCACCGGCAAGGACAATGAGATCGACGTGGAAAATCCCGGCGGCGGCCACAAGGCCGAGTTCTCGAACTGGCGCTGGGAGCCGATGAAGAATCTCCCCGAATTGATCGTGCCGTTCAAGCGGCCGGTGTATGAGCGCGTCGTGCAGGAGTTTTCCAGGCTCGCGGGCCGATAGGAATGTCCGAGGAAAAACTATACCGCCCCAATGTCGGGATCGCGCTGTTCAACACGTCCGGCCACGTGCTGATCGGCCACAGATTCAGGGACGATGGTCCGGAAATCATCCTTCCCGGGCTTGAATGGCAGATGCCGCAGGGCGGCATCGATGCTGGCGAGGAACCGCGCCAGACGGTGATGCGTGAACTCTGGGAGGAGACGGGCGCCGTTTCCGCCGACTATCTCGGCGAGACCGATTGGGTCACTTATGAATTCCCGCCCTACAATGGACCGCCGCATCGTCTCGGCAAATTCCACGGACAGCGGCAAAAATGGTTCGCGCTGCGATTCACCGGGCGCGACGAGGAAATCGACCCGCTGACACCGCGCAACGGACAACCGGCCGAATTCGACGCCTGGCGCTGGGAGCGGCTCGACCGCGTCCCGGATCTCGTCGTGCCGTTCCGCCGCGAAGTGTACCGGCATGTCGCCCGCAGCTTTGCCGCCTTTGCGCAAGCGCGCTGAGACCGGATTGCAGAACCTCACCTCGTCTAAAGCGCGATGAGATGAGGATGAATCATTATCGCGCTTTAGGTTATTGTTTGAGCATGATCTTTTCGGAAAACCGCTTCACACTTTTCCGGATCATGCGCTAGGTGAACGCATTACTCGGATAGCGGGAACTCGGCGACATCAAGGATGCTGCCGATGCCATGCCGCAAGCGGCGCACGGCGCTGTCTTCGCTCGCAAGACCGAACGCCAGCATGGAGCGTCCGGTCACGGCGTAGACGTGGCCGAACGGAAAGCTTGGCAGTTGCCCCTCCGGCTGGTTGGTGTCGATCAACCCCTGCCAGTGCTGTCCTTCCGGAACTTCCGGCAGCGTAAAGTTCACGACGTCATAATGGGCGTTGTAGATCAACAGCAGGGTCGCGTCCGATCCGCGACGTTTGATTCCGGTTTCCTGGGCGCGACCATCAAGCAGCATCCCGAAGCAGCGCACATTGCCGTCCTGCCACTGCTCGACGGTCATTTCTTCGCCCGACGGGGCAAGCCAGGTCACGTCCTTGACGTCGAGCTCCTCATTATGCGTGCCGATCAGGAAACGGCTCCGATAAAGGATCGGAAACGCCTTGCGCATCGCGATCAGCTTTCGCGTGAATTCGCGCAAGGCACGTCCTTCAGGCGATATCTTCATCCAATCGAGCCAGGTGGTCTCGTTGTCCTGCGCATAGGCGTTGTTGTTGCCCTTCTGGCTGTGACCGAATTCGTCGCCGGCGAGCAGCATCGGCGTGCCGTGCGACAGGACCATCGTGGCAAGGAAATTGCGCTTCTGCCGCTCGCGTAACGCGACAATCTCCGCATCCGATGTTGGACCTTCGACGCCGTGATTCCACGAGTGATTGTTGGAATGGCCGTCCTGGTTTTTCTCGCCATTGGCCTCGTTGTGCTTGTCGTTGTAGGAGACGAGATCGTTGAGGGTGAAGCCGTCATGGGCGGTGACGAAGTTGACGCTCGCCCACGGTTTGCGGCCGCGCTTGTTGAACAGGTCTCCCGACCCGGTAGTGCGCTTGACGAAATCAGCGACCTGCCCGGCGTCCCCTTTCCAGAAGCGTCGCGCCGTATCGCGGAATTTGTCGTTCCATTCCGCCCAGCCCGGCGCGAACTGGCCGACCTGGTAGCCGCCGGGGCCGATGTCCCATGGCTCCGCGATCAGCTTGACGCTGGAGAGCACCGGGTCCTGCCGACAGGCATCGAGGAAGCTGCCGCCTTCATCGAAGCCGTAGGGTTCGCGCGCGAGAATGGTGGCAAGATCGAAACGAAAGCCGTCGACGCGCATCTCCGTTGCCCAGTAGCGAAGAGAGTCGGCGACCATCTGCAGCACGCGCTGGTGCGATAGATTGATGGTGTTCCCGGTGCCGGTATCGTTGATGTAGTAGCGCTTCTGATCGGGCAGCAGCCGATAATAGTTCGCGTTATCAATGCCCTTGAAGGACAGCGTCGGTCCGAGTTCGTTGCCTTCGGCGGTGTGGTTATAGACCACGTCGAGGATCACCTCGATGCCGTGGGCATGGAACTGGTTGACCATCTCCTTGAACTCGGTCGCCAAGCCAGTCCGCAGGTAGCGCGGATCCGGAGCGAAGAAAGCGAGCGAGTTGTAGCCCCAATAATTGCGCAGGCCTCTGTCGACCAGATAGCTGTCGTCGACGAAAGCATGAATCGGCAACAGCTCCGCGCTGGTGACGCCGAGCGAGCGCAGATACGCCGATACGTTCGGGCAGGCGAGGCCCGCGAACGTGCCGCGATCGGCTTCCGGCACCAATGGATGCAGCTTGGTGAAGCCCTTCACATGCATCTCGTAGATGATGGTGCGCTCCCACGGCGTCGCGGGCTTGCGGTCACGTCCCCAGGTGAAAGCGGGATCGATCACCCGGCACTTCTGCACCAGATGGATATTGTCGCGGTCATCAAACGATTTGTCCTTGTCGGCATCGCCGATCTTGTAGCCGAACAGTTCGGGACCCCATTGCAACTGCCCGACCAATTGCCGGGCGTAAGGGTCGATCACCAGCTTGTTCGGATTGAAGCGATGGCCGGCATCGGGTTCATAGGGACCATGGACGCGATAGCCATAGACCAATCCTGGCCGCGCGGTCGGCAGATAGCCGTGCCAGACTTCGTCGGTATATTCGGGAAGCTCGATCCGCTCGACCTCGGTTTGGCCGGCGTCATCGAACAGGCATAGCTCCACCTTGGTGGCATGCGCTGAAAACAGCGCGAAGTTGACACCCAGGCCGTCCCAGGTGGCGCCCAGGGGAAACGGCCTGCCTTCGCGAACAGCGGAGCGCCGCAGCAACTGGGCTGCCTGCGCGAGCTCACGACCTGCGGCTGATCTATCCATCAGAAGGCCTGCCCTTCGGTGACATAAACGCCTGCACCTCACCATCGTTCCTCTGGTCGGGCGGCCCGGCTCACCCGATCTCCGCCGCCGGAACGGGTTCCCGGCCTCCTGGTCCTGTGACATCATGGAGCAGAGCAACCCTCTCGGCCCAGGCCGGACGGCCGAGGCCGCGCGGAAGGCCGCTTAGAGTACGATCCGGAAAAGCGGATACCGCTTTCCCGAAAATATCGATGCTCAGACAAGGACGAGAGAACGCAGTTGATCCATCAAGGGGAGAGGAGAAAACGTCATGGCCGCGAAAGACGTGAAGTTCTCAACCGAAGCCCGCGAGCGCATGTTGCGTGGTGTAGATCTGCTGGCGAATGCGGTCAGGGTGACGCTCGGACCGAAGGGCCGCAACGTCGTGCTGGAAAAATCCTTTGGAGCACCGCGCATCACCAAGGATGGCGTCACCGTCGCCAAGGAGATCGAGCTCGAGGACAAGTTCGAGAACATGGGCGCACAGATGGTGCGGGAAGTCGCGTCCAAAACCAGCGACATCGCGGGTGACGGCACAACCACCGCCACTGTGCTCGCACAGGCAATCGTCAGGGAGGGCGCCAAATCGGTCGCCGCTGGCATGAATCCTATGGACCTGAAGCGCGGCATCGACCTCGCGGTCGAAGCGATCGTCGCTGACCTCAAGACCCATGCCAGGAAGATCACCTCCAATGATGAGATCGCCCAGGTCGGCACCATCTCCGCCAACGGAGATGCCGAGATCGGCCGCTTCCTTGCCGATGCCATGCAAAAGGTCGGCAATGAAGGCGTGATCACGGTCGAGGAGGCGAAGAGTCTCAACACCGAGCTGGAAGTGGTCGAGGGCATGCAGTTCGACCGCGGCTATGTCTCGCCCTATTTCGTCACCAATGCGGAGAAGATGAAGGTCGAGCTCGAAGAGCCCTATGTCCTGACCAATGAGAAGAAGCTGACCACGCTGCAGTCGATGTTGCCGCTGCTGGAAGCGGTGGTGCAGTCCGGCAAGCCGCTGCTCATCGTCGCGGAGGACATCGAGGGCGAGGCGCTGGCGACGCTCGTCGTCAACAAGCTGCGCGGCGGCCTGAAGGTCGCCGCGGTGAAGGCGCCGGGTTTCGGCGATCGCCGCAAGGCGATGCTCGAGGATATCGCCATCCTCACCGGCGGCACCGCGATCTCCGAAGATCTCGGCATCAAGCTCGAGAATGTCACGCTGAACATGCTCGGCCGTGCCAAGAAGGTCGTGATCGAGAAGGAGAGCACGACCATCGTCGATGGCGCCGGCGCCAAGAAGGACATCGAGGCACGCACTGCCCAGATCAGGACGCAGATCGACGAAACCACTTCTGACTATGATCGCGAGAAGCTTCAGGAGCGGCTCGCCAAGCTCGCCGGCGGCGTCGCCGTGATCCGGGTCGGCGGCGCGACCGAAATCGAGGTGAAGGAGCGCAAGGACCGGGTCGAGGACGCGCTGCACGCCACCCGCGCAGCCGTCGAGGAAGGCATCCTTCCCGGCGGCGGCGTGGCGCTGCTGCGTGCCTTGAAGGCGCTGGACAAGATCAAGACCGCCAATGCCGACCAGAAGGCGGGCGTCGATATCGTCCGTCGTGCCTTGCAGATACCGGCGCGCCAGATCGTCGAGAATGCCGGCGAGGACGGTTCACTGGTGGTCGGCAAGCTCCTGGAGCGCGGCGACTACAATTGGGGCTTCAATGCCGCGACCGGCGAGTACGAGGACCTGGTGCGCGCCGGCGTGATCGATCCGGCGAAGGTGGTTCGCACCGCATTGCAGGACGCGGCATCCGTTGCCTCGCTCCTGATCACGACGGAAGCATTGGTCGCCGACAAGCCGAAGAAGTCCGAGCAGACGCCCACCCCGCCGCCGATGGACTTCTGATCGACAACAAGGGCGGCCCGCGGATAATGCCGCCGGTCGCCTTACGCGATTGGCGAACTTTCCTGAGTGGCCGGAAAATTTCGGACACCCCTCTTGAAAGTTCGCGCCGGTTTTCTAATTCGATTTTGCCGCCAAGAAAGGTGGTGCCGGATGCCAGCTTGGGTCCGGCGAACTGGGCGGCGGACAGTGTCCGACGCTCCTTCGTATCCATCTTGCTCTGAGGAGGACTTGGTTATGAGGACCTTTGACTTCTCGCCCCTGTGGCGCTCCACAGTCGGCTTTGACCATCTTGCGGATTTGCTCGATGCGAGCCTACGGCAGTCCGCCGACGACAACTATCCCCCTTACAATATCGAGCGGTCCGGCGAGGACAGCTATCGGATCTCGCTGGCAGTTGCCGGCTTTGGCGTGAATGACATCACCGTCACCGCCGAGCAGGACATGCTCACGATCGAAGGCAGGAAACCTGAGGGACCGGCGCGCGATTATCTCTACCAGGGCATCGCCGCGCGACCGTTCCGGCGGGTATTCAGCCTCGCTGACCATGTGCAGGTTAGGCAGGCCTCCATCAAGGATGGCCTCTTGATCGTCGATCTCGTCCGCGAGGTGCCGGAATCGATGAAGCCGCGACGCATCCCGATCGCGGGTACGGGCTCCCAAGCAATCGAGCAGAAGCAGGCGGCCTGACTTTGCCTGATGCTTGACGAGGCCACGCGTGGGCCAAGCCGCCCGCGCGGGAGATCGTAGCTGAGACAAGGAGGATAAGATGGCTTTTCGTGATCTCATTCCCTGGTCGAAGAACCAGGAGCTTGCGCCGACGCGCGAGAATTTCGATCCTTTCATCACGCTTCACCGCGAGATGAACCGGCTGTTCGACGACGTGTTCCGCGGTTTCGGCTCCTTCGGTCCCATCAGCAGCCCGCTGTTGGAAGGCCGCTTCGGTTGGCCGAAGATCGAGCTCAGCGAAACCGACAAGGAGCTTACCGTCTCCGCAGAGCTTCCGGGCATGACGGAGAAGGACGTTCAGGTCGAGATCGCCAATGGCGTGCTGACGCTCCGGGGCGAGAAGAAAGCCGAGCGGACGGACAACGGAAAGTACTTCTCCGAACGCTACTACGGCGCGTTCGAGCGGCGGATCGCCCTTGATGGTGTTGCCGAAGACAAGGCGCAGGCTTCCTTCCGCGACGGCGTATTGACGATCACGCTGCCGAAATCGGAGGAAGCGCGCGAGAGCGTCAAACGCATCCCGATCGGCAAGCAATAACATGAAAGGCGGCGCGTCCGGCGCCGCCTTTCAACTCAAACGGTGTCCTTGGAAAGGAGCGTAAAGGAGACACTTCGATGAGCGAGACCAGTGTTAGCGCCGCCACACCCCCCCTCTTCCACCCCGCCGCCCATTGCGACTCACCCGCCCAGGTCCTGGCGGACCCGCGGCTATCCCGATCCGAGAAGCGCGTCATCCTATCGTCCTGGGCATCCGACATGTTCGCGGTGGAATCCAGCCCCAGCCTGCGCGACATCCCGGGGATCGACCACAGCATTCGCCTGGCCGATATCCTTTCCGCGCCGCGGCAGCTAGATGACGACGACGATCCGCCGCCACGCGGCGGCGCTGCGCTGCCGCGGCCTTCGCGAACCAATCTCTCCCATGAGGCCCCGCCTTGTTGACGCCAACTATTTTGGCTTTGGCATGGGTCAATCAGGCGTCCGCGCTGCTGGTGATGCCATGGTTCGCATGGCAGCGGGATTTGCTTTCTCGCGACATCTTGCGCGCCGGATTCCAGCTGGACCGATAGAGAGAGCGGACGTGAAGCGAGCAATATCGACTGCATTCGGCGCCGTGCTCGGCGCGCTCATCATGATCGTGCCGGCGGCAGGTCAGGTCCCGAATCTGAAAACCGGGGGCACGGTGCCGACGCTGGCGCCCCTGGTACGCGAAGTGACTCCCGCGGTCGTCAATATCTCCGTGCATGGCAAAATCCGCGAGGACAACCCGCTTTATCGCGATCCGCTGTTCCGCGAATTCTTCGATGTGCCGAAGCAACTCGAGAAGGAGATCAGCGCAACCGGCTCCGGCGTCATCGTCGACGGTGAGCGGGGCTACATCCTGACCAACAATCACGTGGTGGATCAGGTCTCGGCGGTCCAGATCACAACCAAGGACGGTCGTCAGTTCTCTGCCAAGGTAATGGGCCGCGATCCCGCGACCGATATCGCGGTCCTGAAAATCCACTCCCCGACCGCACTCAAGGCGATTGCACTGGGCGACAGCGATGCGCTTGAAGTCGGCGATTTCGTCATTGCCGTCGGCAATCCCTTCGGCCTCGGCCAGACCGTGACATCGGGGCTTGTAAGCGCGCTCGGCCGCACCGGGCTGGGCAAACAGGGCTATGAGGATTTCATCCAGACCGACGCCGCGATCAACCCCGGCAACTCCGGCGGCGCGCTGATCAATCTGAAGGGCGAACTGATCGGCATCAACTCGGCGATCATTTCGCCGGCCGGCGGCAATGTCGGCATCGGCTTTGCGATCCCGATCAACATGGCACGCCGCGTGATGGACCAGATCGTCGAGAACGGCAAGGTCGTGCGCGGCCGGATCGGTGTCTCGCTGCAGGATATGCATCCCTCGACGGACGGCGGGCGCAGCGAGGGGGCCAGGATCGCCGACATCAGTCCGGGATCGCCTGCGGAGGCCGCCGGTCTGCGCAAGGGCGATGTCGTGCTGCGAGCCGACGATCGTCCGATCCGCAGCGCTGCGCAGCTCCGTAACCGTGTCGGCCTCGCTCGCATCGGGGAGCAGGTCAGGCTGACAATCGAGCGCGGCGGCGGGACCCAGAATGTCACGGTCGCAGTGGCGCCGATGGTGGACGCCAATGCTGCGGTTTCAAGCAGGACGCAGCGCCGTTAGAGCGTTTTCGAGCGAAGTGGATACCGATTCGCGTGAAGAACGCGTCAAAACAAGAATCTAGAGCTTCGGTTCTGATCCAATCAGAACCGAAGCTCTAAGCCCGCGCAATGTTTGGAATTCGGCATCCAAAAACCCTCGTCCGCCACGATGTGACAGACGAAGGTCGTTCAAGTTTTTGTTCGGCCCCGGCGCGGTGCACCGGGGCCTAGTGCATAGCCGTCGCGTTGAGGATGTTCTCGATGCTCTTGAAGTGGTCGAGCCGCTCGATCTCGCGGTCGAGCTCCGAGCCGTGCTTCTCTTTCAGGTTCTCTTCCATCTCCGCGATGGTTTCCCTGAACTCGGCGCGATCGACTTCCTGGATCGAGGTCGCGACATCAGCGAGCACGGTCAGGCGATTGTCGGAGACCTCGGCAAGACCGCCGAGCACCACCATCTTCTGATGCGCCCCGCCGGTCGTGATGGTCAGGATACCCGGACGGATCGCCGCCACGACCGGTGCGTGACCGGCGAGCACGCCGAAATCACCTTCCACGCCGGGAACATCGACCTGATCGACCTCGCCGGAGAAAGCGAGCGCTTCGGGGGAGACGAGGTCGAAGTGGAAGGTGGCCATGGTCTTTCCGTTCTTTCCGCTGTCACCCGCGGGCGTGACCCGCGGGTCCATCGATCAAAGAGTTCTGCCTTGATGGAGTGCCGGGCCAAGCCCGGCAATGACGAGTGTGCTCAAGCTGCTTCGGCAGCCAGCTTCTTGCCCTTCTCGACCGCCTCTTCGATGGTGCCGACCATGTAGAAGGCAGCCTCCGGCAGGTGGTCGTACTTGCCTTCGCACAAGCCGCGGAAGCCCTTGATGGTGTCGGCGAGCTCGACGAACTTGCCCGGCGAACCGGTGAAGACTTCGGCGACATGGAAGGGCTGCGACAGGAAGCGCTCGATCTTGCGGGCGCGAGCCACCGTCAGCTTGTCCTCTTCCGAAAGCTCGTCCATGCCGAGGATGGCGATGATGTCCTGCAGCGACTTATAGCGCTGCAGCACCTGCTGCACCATGCGCGCAGTGTTGTAATGCTCCTCGCCGACGACCAGCGGCGACAGCATGCGGGAGGTCGAGTCGAGCGGGTCCACCGCCGGATAGATGCCCTTCTCCGAGATCGCACGCGACAGCACGGTGGTGGCGTCCAAGTGGGCGAAGGAGGTCGCCGGCGCCGGGTCGGTCAGGTCGTCGGCCGGCACGTAGATCGCCTGCACCGAAGTGATCGAGCCCTTCTGGGTGGTGGTGATGCGCTCCTGCAGCGCGCCCATGTCGGTCGCAAGCGTCGGCTGGTAACCCACCGCCGACGGGATGCGGCCGAGCAGCGCCGACACTTCGGAGCCGGCCTGCGTGAAGCGGAAGATGTTGTCGACGAAGAACAGCACGTCCTGACCCTGGTCGCGGAAGTGCTCGGCCACCGTGAGGCCGGTGAGGCCGACGCGCGCGCGTGCGCCCGGCGGTTCGTTCATCTGGCCGAACACGAGCGCGCATTTCGACTGTACGCTCGGATCGGGATTGCGCGGGTCCGCGTTGACCTTGGACTCGATGAACTCGTGATAGAGGTCATTGCCTTCGCGGGTACGCTCGCCGACGCCGGCGAACACCGAGTAACCGCCGTGCGCTTTCGCAACGTTATTGATCAGTTCCTGAATCAGCACGGTCTTGCCGACGCCGGCGCCGCCGAACAGGCCGATCTTGCCGCCCTTGGCGTAAGGCGCGAGCAAATCGACGACCTTGATGCCGGTGACGAGAATTTCCGCCTCGGTGGACTGGTCGGTATAGGTCGGCGCTTCCTGGTGGATCGCGCGAACGCCTTCGGCCTTGATCGGGCCGGCCTCGTCGATCGGCTCGCCGATGACGTTGATGATGCGGCCGAGCGTACCGACGCCGACCGGCACCCGGATCGGCTCGCCGGTATCGGTCACTTCCTGGCCGCGCACCAGACCCTCGGTCGTATCCATCGCGATCGTCCGCACGGTGGATTCGCCGAGATGCTGCGCCACCTCGAGCACGAGACGGCTGCCGCCGTTCTTGGTTTCCAGCGAGTTGAGAATCGCCGGCAGGTGGCCCTCGAACTGGACGTCGACGACGGCGCCCATAACCTGGGTGACGCGACCGATCTGGTTGGCTGCTGTAGCCATTTACTCTGTCTCCTTCGATCCGAATTTCCAGATCATGATCCGACGGGTCGGATCATGATCGCATCTTTTTTTGCGCATGATCTCTTCGGAAAACCGGTCCCCACTTTTCCGGATCATGCTTTAAACCACGGTCAGCTTGACCGGGATATTACCTTTGGTGGCCTTCGAATACGGGCACACCGTGTGAGCTTCCTCGACCAGCGCCTGGACCTTGGCCTTATCAGCGCCTGGGATTGAAACCTTGAGTTCGACGGCGAGCGAAAAGCCGCCATCGGTATTGAGCGTCACGTCGGCCGTGACCTTTGCCGCCTGGCCGTCGACGCCATGGTTCTTGGCGACCACGAGGATGGCCTGGCCAAAGCAGGCCGAATAGCCCAGCGCAAAAAGCTGCTCGGGATTGTGGCCATCGCCGGCGCCGCCCAATTCCTTCGGCAGCGCCATTGCGAGCGCCAGCCCGCCGTTGTCGAGCACGGAGCGGCCGTTGCGTCCGCCCTTGGTGGTAGCCGATGTGACGTAAGCCATTTCGCGCTCCCTTGGTTAGACCGCCTCGGCGCCGGAAATGATTTCGATCAGTTCCTTGGTGATCATCGCCTGACGGGTTCGGTTGTAGACCAGCGTCTGCTTGCGGATCATTTCACCGGCGTTGCGCGTCGCGTTGTCCATCGCGCTCATCTGCGCGCCGTAGAACGAGGCGTTGTTTTCCAGGAGTGCACGGAATACCTGCACGGCGAGGTTGCGCGGCAACAGGCTGGTGAGGATCTCGTCCTCCTCCGGCTCGTACTCGTAGGCGGTCGCCGGACCGCCGTTTCCGGCCGGCGTTTCCACCACCAGCGGAATGACCTGCTGCGCGGTCGGGACTTGCGCGATCACCGATTTGAATTGTGAATAGAACAGCGTGCAGACGTCGAATTCGCTGGCATCGAAGCGCGCCAACACTTTCTTGGCGATGTCCTCGGCATTGACGAAGCCGAGCTGCCGCACCGCACGCAGGTCGACATGCTCGACGATCTGCCGTTCGAACAGGCGGCGAAGCTGCTCATAGCCCTTGCGGCCGACGCAGAAGAATTTGACTTCCTTGCCCTGACCGAGCAGCGACAGCGCGTGCTCACGCGCCAATCGCACGATCGCGGAGTTGAATGCACCGCAAAGGCCACGTTCGCCGGTGCAGACCAGGAGCAGATGCACCTGGTCCCTGCCCGTCCCGGCGAGCAGCGCCGGCGCGCCGGGCGAGCCTGCGGCGGCGCTGGCGATATTGCCGATCACGGCGCCCATCTTGTCTGCATAGGGCCGAGCGGCCTCGGCAGCGGTCTGCGCGCGGCGCAGCTTTGACGCCGCCACCATCTGCATGGCCTTGGTGATCTTCTGCGTCGCCTTGGTCGAGGCGATGCGGACCCGCATGTCTTTTAGTGACGCCATTCTTCGTCCACCCCGGCGATCCGATCGAGCGATCCGACCGCTAGCCTATCCCATTGTTCTGCCCGGCGCCTGCGCCGGGCATCCGCTTCTCGTCGGCCGGGAGCCGCAGGCGCGAAGACCAGCTCCGCACCCTTGTCCGGCCGCGACGACGTTTAGGCAAACGTCTTGGCGAAACCTTCGACCACGTTCTTCAGCTTGGCGGCAACGTCGTCGTTGAGGTCGCGGCTATCGCGGATCGCGTCGAGGATGTCGGCATTCTTGCCACGCAGCAGCGACAGCAGGCCATCCTCGAAGGCGCGCACCTTGTTGAGCGGCAGCGGATCGAGATAGCCGTTGGTGCCGGCCCAGATCACGCAGACCTGTTCTTCCATCTTCAACGGCGAGAACTGCGGCTGCTTCAACAGCTCGGTCAGGCGCGAGCCGCGGTTGAGCAGGCGCTGGGTCGAGGCGTCGAGGTCGGAGCCGAACTGCGCGAACGCCGCCATTTCGCGGTACTGCGCGAGCTCGCCCTTGATCTTGCCGGCGACCTTCTTCATCGCCTTGGTCTGCGCCGACGATCCGACGCGCGACACCGACAGACCGACGTTCACCGCGGGACGGATGCCCTGGAAGAACAGGTCGGTTTCCAGGAAGATCTGACCGTCGGTAATCGAGATCACGTTGGTCGGGATGTAGGCCGACACGTCGTTGGCCTGGGTTTCGATCACCGGCAGCGCGGTCAGCGAGCCCAAACCGTGCTCCTTGTTGAGCTTGGCGGCGCGCTCGAGCAGGCGGGAGTGCAGATAGAACACGTCGCCCGGATAGGCTTCGCGGCCCGGCGGGCGGCGCAGCAGCAGCGACATCTGGCGATAGGCGACGGCCTGCTTCGACAGGTCGTCATAGATGATGACGGCGTGCATGCCGTTGTCACGGAAAAATTCGCCCATCGTGCAGGCGGTGAACGGCGCGATGTACTGCATCGGCGCTGGATCGGACGCGGTGGCCGCGACGACGATCGAATATTCCAGCGCGCCCTGCTCTTCCAGCACCTTCACGAACTGGGCAACGGTGGAACGCTTCTGGCCGATCGCGACGTAGACGCAATACAGCTTGATATTCTCGTCCGGCTGCGCGTTGAGCGGCTTCTGATTGAGAATGGTGTCGAGCGCGATCGCGGTCTTGCCGGTCTGACGGTCGCCGATGATCAACTCGCGCTGGCCGCGGCCGATCGGGATCAGCGCATCGATCGCCTTGAGGCCGGTCGCCATCGGCTCGTTCACCGACTTACGCGGAATGATGCCGGGCGCCTTGACGTCAACGCGCATGCGCTTGTCAGCCTGGATCGGACCCTTGCCATCGATCGGATTACCGAGCGCATCGACGACGCGGCCGAGCAGGCCCTTGCCGACCGGCGTGTCGACGATGGCGCGGGTGCGCTTGACGGTCTGACCTTCCTTGATCTCGCGGTCGGCGCCGAAGATCACGATGCCGACGTTATCGGTTTCGAGGTTGAGCGCCATGCCGCGGGTGCCGTTCTCGAACTCGACCATTTCACCGGCCTGGACATTGTCCAGCCCGTAGACGCGGGCGATACCGTCACCGACCGACAGCACCTGGCCGACTTCGGTGACCTCGGCCTCCTGGCCGAAATTCTTGATCTGGTCCTTGAGGATCGCGGAAATTTCCGCGGCGCGGATGTCCATCAGCCTGCCTCTTTCATCGCGTGCTTGATCGAATTGAGTTTGGTGCGAAGCGAGCTATCCACCATGCGGCTACCGACCTTGACCACAAGGCCGCCGATGATGGAGGGATCGATCTTCACGTTGAGCGCGACGTCCTTGCCCGTCACCGACTTCAGTGCGGCCTTCAGCGCGTCGAGATTCTTGTCATTGAGCGCTTCCGCGACGGTGACTTCGGCGGTCGCCTCGCCCTTGAAGTTCGCCACCAGCGCGTTGTAGGCGCGGATCACGTCCGCGACCGCAAACAAGCGGCGATTGGAGGTGAGCACTTTCAGGAACTTGGCGGTGATGCCGGAGATACCGGCCTTGTCGAGCACCGCGGAGAGCGCCTTCAATTGCGCTTCGGCGGAAAACACCGGGCTGCGAACGAGGCGCTTCAGATCTGCGCTCTCATCTAGAAGGGCATTGAATTTATCGAGATCGGACTTCACGGCATCGACGGACTTTTCGTCGCGAGCCAGATCGAACAGGGCCGTTGCGTAACGACCGGCAACTCCCGAAACGGACGGATCTTCAGCAGCCACAGACGCGCTCTTTTTTGCTGTCAAATTCGCAAGGGAAAAACCGTCGCCGCTGCAGCGGCGCCTAGCGATCCAAGCCCTTGGAATTCAAGCGGGACTTCGATTTTCGACCGACACGCGGAGTGCCGGGATCGTTAAAATCGCGGCTTTGCTAGCATGGCAGGCGCGCAGGTGCAACACGACGTCACATCTAGGTGATGCCTTGCCGCACGGCCGCAACGAAGCGCCGCGAGGACCTTGCCGAGCAAAATTCTGCGCGCAGGAATTTTCACCGCCAAGCAGGAAGACCGCCGATCGTTCCATTGGCAATCGCAGACCAGGCCGCAGTTCCCGCGACGGAACAAAACCGCCGCTCGCTCTCCATTTCGTGATTACTTGCGGAAACCTTTCCTAGACGTAAATTAAACAGTATTCGTAAGTATTACGACGGTTAAAGTTTGGTTAAATCTAAAGAATAGCTGAAGCTGTCCGGCAGCACTCCGGCAGTAACAAGATATTTCAGTCTGATACATTCCGAATTTACTGCCCAATTCATGCCTCATTGCGAAATCACACGGCCTTGGTCGACGAAGGGACGGGGGTTCCATTTGCCACGTATGTGGCAATACTGTTTGAGGGTCTTGAATGTTGAAATACAAGAAGCCGGCTCGGGGCAACGCAACCCGGCCGTCGCGCGCGGCGCTGGCTGTCGTCGCCGCAACTTTCCTGGTTGGTGGAAGCATCACCGAAGCGTCGGCTAAATCCCGGCACCACCATCATCGCCATCACCATCACCAGGCCCGTGCCGCAACCGACGCGGCGTCGCGCGATGCCAATGCGGCGTTTGCGCCCAGCACCGGCGGGCGGAGCTTCTCGGGCATGGCGTCCTTTTACGGCAACGAGTCCGGCAGCCGCACCGCGTCCGGTCAGCGCTTCAACCAGAACGCCATGACCGCGGCCCACCGCAGCCTGCCGTTCGGCACCAAGCTGCGCGTGACCCATGGCGGCCGCAGCGTGGTCGTCACCATCAACGACCGCGGCCCGTTCATCCGTGGCCGCGTGCTTGATCTCTCCACGGGCGCCGCCCGTGCCATCGGCCTGACTGGTGCCGGCGTCGGCCGTGTCACCGCCGAGGTCGTCTCCTAAAGGCGCCCTTCAGGCGCCGTTTCCGACCAGTTTCGGTAAGCGTTGCGTAGAGTACGGCCGCGGAACTTTCCGCGCACCGATGAGAGCCTGCCGTCAGAAATGACGGCAGGCTTTTTCATGAGTTCGCCGCCGTCATTCCGGGGCACGCGTAGCGTGAGCCCGGAATCCATCGCGCCACCTGCGCGCGCGGTCCGATGGATTCCGGGCTCGCGACTTCGTCGCGCCCCGGAATGACGGCGAGAGGGCTACAAAAAGCTCTGCGGATCGACGTCGACCTCGAGCTTGAGGTTGCCCGTGGTCTTCGGCCCGGCCGCCAGCCATTCGCGCAAGTACTGCGACAGATCGACCGAACGCAGCGACTTCACCAGCAGGCGGAAGCGGTAGCGGCCCTTGATGACCGCAAGCGGCGCCTCCGCCGGGCCGAGCACCTGGATGCGCTCGTCGAGCGGCGCGACCGAGGCCAGCTTGCGCCCAAAGCCTTCCGCCGTGGGCCGGTCGCCCGCCGAGATGATCAGGCTCGCCAATCGCCCGAATGGCGGATAGCCGGTGCGCTCGCGCGATTCGATCTCGCTGGCGTAGAACGCCTCGCGGTCGCTCGCGACCAGCGCCTTCATCACGGGATGCTCGGGCTGATGGGTCTGCAGATACCCGACGCCGCGGCCCTGCTCGCGGCCGGCGCGCCCGATCACCTGGTTGAGGAGCTGGAACGTGCGCTCGGCCGCACGCGGATCGCCATTGCCGAGGCCGAGATCGGCATCGACCACGCCGACCAGATTGAGGCGCGGGAAGTTGTGGCCTTTCGCCACAAGCTGCGTGCCGATGATGATGTCGACCCGGCCTTCGGCGATCTCGTTCAGTTCGCTGCGCATGGTCTCGATCGAGGTGATGAGGTCGCTGGAGAGCACCATGGTGCGCGCGCCGGGAAACAGCGCCGCAGCCTCTTCCTGCAGCCGCTCCACGCCCGGGCCGACCGCCACCAGCGATTCCTCCGCCGCGCAATGTGGGCAGATGTTCGGGCGCGGCATCGAGAAACCGCAATGGTGGCAGACCAGGCGCTGGCGGAAGCGGTGATCGACCAGCCAGGCATCGCAGATGGTGCAGGCAAAGCGGTGTCCGCAGGCGCGGCACAGCGTCAGCGGCGCATAGCCGCGGCGATTGAGGAATAAAAGCGCCTGCTCGCGCCGTTCCACCGCGTAGCGGATCTGCTCGGCGAGCCGCGGCGAGATGAAGCGGCCACGCGAGGGCGGCTCGCGCCGCAAATCGATGGCCTCGATCTGCGGCATGTGCTGGCCGCCGAAGCGCGAAGGCAGCGCAATGCGCTGATAACGCCCCTTGCGCGCATTGACCTCGCTTTCGATTGATGGCGTGGCGGAGGCGAGCACGATCGGGATCTTGGCGATATGCGCGCGCACCACGGCCATGTCGCGGGCATGGTAATGCGCGCCATCGTCCTGCTTATAGGCCTGGTCGTGCTCTTCATCGACGATGATGAGCCCGAGATCGGCATAGGGCAGGAACAGCGCCGAGCGCGCGCCGACCACCACCGGCGCCTCGCCGCCCGAGATCGCCGCCCAATTGCGGGCGCGGGTGCGCGGCGAGAGCTCGGAATGCCATTCCAGCGGACGCACGCCAAAGCGCTGCGCGAAGCGATCGAGGAACTGGCCAGTCAGCGCGATCTCCGGCATCAGGATCAACGACTGCCTGTTACGGCGGATATTTTCGGCGATCGCCTCGAAATAGACCTCGGTCTTGCCCGATCCTGTGACGCCATCGAGCAGGGCCACATGAAAACTGCCGCTCGCCGCCAGCGTCCGCATCGCATCGGCGGCGGCGCGTTGCTGGCCCGAGAAGTCCGGCTGCGCGCAATCCGGATCGGGCATGGGCGGCGCTGGTGGCGGCGGCATCGGCTCGACCGTCAGCGTGCCCTCATCGACGAGGCCGTCGATCACGCCACTGCTCACGCCGGCTTCCCTCGCCGCTTCCGACTTGCCATGCAAGAGGCGGTCGGAGAGCAATTCGATCACCCGATGCCGCGCCGGCGTCATTCGCCGCGGCGGCTCGCCAACCAGCCGTACGCCCAGGCGCATCCGCTCGGGGCCGAGATTTTCGCCCATGCGCAGCGTCATCCGCAGCACCATGCCGCGGGCGGACAGCGTGTAATTGGCCACCCAATCGACGAGCGCGCGCAGCTCCGGTTTCAGCGGCGGCACGTCGAGCTTCTCGCTGACATCCTTCAGCCGGTTGTGCAGCCGCGGATCGGGCTTGGCGTTTTCCGCCCAGACCACCGCCATCACCTCGCGCGCACCGAGCGGTACCGCGACGACATCGCCGGCCTTCAGATCCATGCCGCGCGGCACGCGATAGGAATAGGTCTGGTCGAGCGCGACCGGGACCAGTACATCGACCATGGAGGTCGGCGTGAGCGAGGAAGCGTGGCTGCGCGCGGTGTCCATTCAGGAGATCGTAAGTTCCGATTGCAGGTGAGGGTAGAGCCGCTGGCGCAAGTTAGCGAACGGTAAACGAAAGCGATGCGATATAATGGCTTAAACCATCGCCTCCAAGATCGCCTCCAAGACAGGTCCGTCAAGACAGGTCCATAAGACAGGTCCATGGCCAAAGCGCTTCCCGCCGTTCCCGTGATCGAACTCGACTGCGCCGACGAAACCGTCACGCAGGAGATGGCGCACTGGCTATCGCATCTGCGTGCCGAACGGCGATTGTCGCCGAAAACGCTGGAGGCCTATGCCCGCGACGTCCGCCAATGCCTCGCCTTTCTTGCCCAGCACTGGGGCACGCGGGTAACGCTGCAAGGTTTTGCGGCCCTCGAGGCCACCGATATCAGGGCGTTCATGGCGATGCGCCGCGCCGACGATGTCGCCGGACGCTCGCTGATGCGGGCCCTGGCTGGCCTGCGCTCGTTCGGCCGATTCCTCGAGCGCGAAGGCAAGGGCAAGGTCGGCGCCCTCTCCGCGATCCGCGCGCCCAAGGTTGCAAAGAGCCTGCCGAAGCCGATCCACGTGGCGGCGGCAAAACGCTTCGCCGATGCCGACGAGCGCGCCGGCGAGGAACGCGAGACCTGGATCCTGGTACGTGATGCGGCGGTGATGGCACTGCTCTATGGCTCGGGCCTGCGCATCTCCGAGGCGCTCGGCTTGAAACGTCGCGACGTGCCGAAACCCGGCGAAGGCGACGTACTGGTCGTGACCGGCAAAGGCAACAAGACCCGCATGGTGCCGGTGCTGCAAAACGTGTTGCAGCTCATTGCCGACTACGCGGCGACCTGCCCGCATCCGCTGCCGCCCACCGGCCCGATGTTCGTCGGCGCCCGCGGCGGCCCGTTGAGCCCGCGCATCATCCAGCTCGCCATGGAGCGGCTGCGCGGCGCGCTCGGCCTGCCCGACAGCGCCACCCCGCACGCGCTGCGGCATTCGTTCGCGACCCACCTGCTCAGCCGCGGCGGCGATTTGCGCGCGATCCAGGAATTGCTCGGCCACGCTTCGCTCTCGACCACGCAAATCTATACCGGCATCGATTCGGAACGACTGCTCGAGGTCTATCGCTCCGCGCATCCGCGGGGCTGACTTCGCTCACGTATTGACGCGTTTTTCCTCGTGTGAGGGGCGATGCCGGGTTCATCCTGACACGCTCACGTCACATCCGCTTGGCACTTGCGTAAGCGATGTCGTTTCGGCAATCGTGACGGCGGGTCATATCGGAGAGGGGAATCATGAGCGCACATGAGAGTATGGAGCATGCGGAGCACGCCGAGCATGCATCCGGCGAGAACAAGAAGATCGCGCTGTTGATTGCCGTGATCGCGCTGTTCCTGGCGCTCTCGGAGACGCTGGGCAAGGGGGCGCAGACCGAATCGATCAGCAAGAACGTCGAGGCGTCGAACCTGTGGGCGTTTTTCCAGGCCAAGAGCATCCGCCGCACCGCGGTGCAGACGGCCGCCGAGCAGGGCAAGCTGACCCTTGCCACCACCACAGACGATGCCATCAGGGCGACGATTCAAAAGCAGCTCGATGACTGGCAGAAAACGGCAGCGCGCTATCGCTCCGAACCCGAGACCGGCGAAGGCACCGAGCAGCTCGCCGAACGCGCCAAACATGCCGAGCACCAGCGCGACGAAGCGACGGCAAAATACCACCACTTCGAGATCGCCTCCGCCGCCTTCCAGATCGCGATCGTGCTGGCATCGGCGACCATCATCACAGGCATCATCGCGCTGGCCTGGATTTCAGGCCTGCTGACGCTCGCCGGCATCGTCATCGCCGCGCTGGGCCTGTACTCGCCGCATCTGCTGCATCTGCATTGAGTCACTAACTGCCGCGCCGACTTCACCTCTCCCGAAGGGAGAGGTGAACCGAGCCCGCGGCTAGGGTTTGCGACGAGTCGTCACCGCGCTTGCTGTACGCTCCTGCGGAAGCGGGCGATCAGCCGGATCGTTCGCGCCGACCAGCCGTTACCGTCGCCGCGCAGGGTCTCCACGATGCGCAGCTTGATCGGATCGATCAGCGCGACGGCTTTCGCGCGCATCCTCAGCACGAAATCATAGAGCGCCTCGAACCAGCGCATCTCCAGAAGCTTCGGGCGGGTCACGTCGAAGATAAAAGCGGTGACGCCGACGCCGAGAAACTTCGCGAACAGGAGGGTGCCGATCGCGCTCAGCCAATGTTCGTGGGCGAGCAGCCAAAGGCCGACCAGCTTGAGCGGAAACAACGGGATCACCGGCACGATGAACACGATCAGCGTCATTGCCGGCGACAACGAATCGACCCGATCGGCAAGCCACTGCTTGAACGCGCGCAGCGGGATCAGCGCCACCACGCGCGCCACGATCGGCTCGAGGTGATCCCAAAGCCACGCCTCGATCAGGAAGATGATCGCAAGCAGGACCCAGAAAGGCTGAAGCAGGCGGCGCAGCATCTGTTGTCTCGACCCCGGCCAGATTTTACCTTCGAGCATAATCCTTTACGGACCCTGCTCAGGCCGGGCGTCGATCACATATGGATGGCCCGCTTGCCGACCGCAAGCGCAGCTTCCTTGATCGCCTCGGAGCGGGTCGGATGGGCGTGGCAGGTGCGCGCCAGATCCTCGGCGGAGCCGCCGAATTCCATGAGAACCGCGGCTTCATGGATCATTTCGCCGGCTTCGCGGCCGATGATGTGCACGCCAAGCACCCGATCGGTCTTCGCATCTGCGAGAATCTTGACGAATCCTTCCGTGGTCTGGTTGACCTTGGAGCGGCCGTTGGCGGTGAACGGAAATTTCCCGACGGTATAGGCAATGCCGGCCTGCTTGAGCTCTTCCTCGGTCTTGCCGACGGAAGAAACTTCCGGCGTGGTATACACGACTCCTGGGATAACATCGTAGTTCACATGGCCGGCCTGGCCTGCGATGATCTCGGCAACCGCCACGCCTTCATCTTCGGCCTTGTGCGCCAGCATCGGCCCGGCAACGACGTCGCCGATCGCATAGATGCCTTTCACGGTGGTCGCGAAATGCGGGTCGATCTGCACCCGGCCGCGATTGTCGAGCGCGACGCCGGCTTCCTTCAGGCCGAGGCCATCGGTAAAGGGCACGCGGCCGATCGCAACCAGTACCACGTCGGCTTCGATCGTTTCCGAAGCCCCGCCCGCGGCGGGCTCGACCTTGGCCAATAGAGTCTTGCCCGAGGTATCCACGGCGGTCACCTTGGTGCCGAGCTTGAACGCAAAGCCCTGCTTTTCAAGGATGCGCTGGAACTG
Organism: Bradyrhizobium sp. Leo114; assembly: GCF_055229415.2. Lineage (NCBI taxonomy): Bacteria > Pseudomonadati > Pseudomonadota > Alphaproteobacteria > Hyphomicrobiales > Nitrobacteraceae > Bradyrhizobium > Bradyrhizobium sp. Leo114. Next base: position 82,229 of record NZ_JBUYEN020000023.1, read on the forward strand.
CTTGGCGATCTCGCCATCCATGCCGGGCAGGATGCGGTCGAGGAATTCGACCACCATGACCTCCGCGCCGAGGCGCTTCCACACCGAGCCGAGTTCGAGTCCGATCACGCCCGCACCGATGATCAAGAGCCTTTCCGGCACCTTCTCCAGCGACAGCGCGCCGGTTGACGACACGACGCGCTTTTCGTCGATCTCGATGCCCTTCAGCCGCGCGATATCGGAGCCGGTGGCAATGACGATGTTCTTGGTCTCGACCGTCTGCGTGCTGCCATTGGCGGAGACCTCGACCTTGCCCGCGCCAAGAATCTTGCCAGCGCCCTTCAGCACGTCGATCTTGTTCTTCTTCATCAGGAAGTCGACGCCCTTGACGTTGCCGTCGATGCCCTGCTGCTTGAAGTTCATCATCGATGGCAGATCGAGTTTCGGCGCCGATACGCTGACGCCCATCTTGGCGAAGGAATGCGCGGCTTCCTCGAACATCTCGGAGGCGTGCAACAGTGCCTTGGACGGCATGCAGCCAACGTTGAGGCAGGTGCCGCCAAGCGTCGGGTTCTTCTCGACCACCGCGACCTTCATGCCAAGTTGCGCCGCGCGCACCGCGCAGACATATCCACCGGGCCCGGTGCCGATGACGACGAGATCATAAGAAGCCATTTCGAAGATCCTGCTGCTGAAGTCCGTGACAGGTATTAGCGGCCGCCTGAGACATCAAGGATGGCGCTTGTCACATATGAAGCCTCGTCCGACATTAGCCAGACGATGGCGTTGGCGATTTCCTCCGCGGTGCCGACGCGCTTCATCGGCACCATGTGAGCGAGACGATGGGCACGATCGGGCTCACCGCCGGAGGCGTGGATTTCGGTATCGATCAGGCCCGGGCGGATCCCGGCGACGCGGATGCCTTCGGCCGCGACTTCATGACCAAGGCCGATGGTGAAGGAGTCGATCGCGCCTTTCGAGGCGGCGTAGTCAACGTAAGTGTTGGGCGAGCCGAGCTTGGCCGCGACCGACGACAGGTTGACAATGACGCCGCCCTGTCCGCCATTGCGTGTCGACATTCGCTTCACCGCCTCGCGCGCGCACAGAATGCTGCCGGTGACGTTGACCGCCATCATGCGCTCGATGCGCTCGGCCGACATGTCCTCGACCCGGATCGACGGACCGACGATGCCGGCATTGTTGACGAGCGCGCCGAGCGCGCCGAATTCGTCGGCCGCCTTGAACAGCGCAAGAATGTCGGCCTCGCTGCCGACATCGCATTTCACCGCGATCGCCTTGCCGTTGCTGGCCTCGATTGCGGAGACGACTTCGTTGGCCGCCGCCTGGTTGCTGGCGTAGCCGACAACGACGCGAAAGCCTCGCGCCGCCGCGGCGATGGCGGTAGCGCGACCGATGCCGCGGCTGCCGCCGGTGATGACAACGACCTTGTCCGTCACATTCGCCCCTGAACGTTCATGCGACACCGGTCACGACGCCCGAGAAAGTCGGGCGCCGCACGAAAGCAAGCTCAGAGATCCAGCACCAGCCGCGCCGGGTCTTCCAGGCTTTCCTTGACGCGCACCAGGAAGGTCACGGCTTCCTTGCCGTCGATCACGCGGTGATCGTAGGACAGCGCCAGATACATCATCGGGCGGATCTCGATCTTGCCGCCGATCACGACGGGGCGCTCCTGGATCTTGTGCATGCCGAGGATACCGGACTGCGGCGCGTTCAGGATCGGCGTCGACATCAGCGAACCATAGATGCCGCCATTGGTGATGGTGAAGGTGCCGCCCTGCATCTCCTCGATCTTGAGCTGGCCATCGCGGGCCCTGCGGCCGTAATCGGCGATTCCCTTCTCGATCTCCGCGATCGACTTGGTGTCGCAGTCCCGCACCACGGGCACGACCAGGCCCTTGTCGGTGCCGACGGCTATGCCGACGTGGTAGTAGTTCTTGTAGATCAGGTCGGTGCCGTCGATCTCGGCGTTCGCTGCCGGGATCTCCTTCAAGGCCTGCACGCAGGCCTTGGTGAAGAAGCCCATGAAACCAAGCTTGACGCCATGCTTCTTCTCGAACGCGTCCTTGTACTGGGAGCGCAGCGCCATGACGTGGCTCATGTCGACCTCGTTGAAGGTCGTCAGCATCGCCGCCGTGTTCTGCACATCCTTCAGCCGCCGCGCGATGGTCTGGCGCAGCCGCGTCATCTTCACGCGCTCTTCGCGCGCGGCATCGTCCGCCGGCGACGGCGCCCGCACCTGCACCGAAGCCGCCGGCTGAAAGACCGGCGTCGGCGCGGAAGCCGCCCGCTCGATCGCCGCCAGCATGTCGCCCTTGGTCACACGGCCATCCTTGCCGGAGCCCGGCACGGTGGAGGCATCGATCCCGCTTTCAACCGAGAGCTTGCGCACCGACGGCGCCAGCGGCGTATCCGCAGGCAGTGCCTTCGGTGCTGACGGCGCTGGCGCGGCAGCAGCCGGGGGAGGCGGCGGAGGTGCAGCCGCGGGCTTGGCCGGCGCCGGCGCAGCGGCCGGCTTGGCGGCAGCGCCAGCGGCGCCATCAGTGATCTGGCCGAGCAGCGCGCCGACCGCGACGGTTTCGCCGTCCTTGGCGATGATTTCGCCCAGTGTGCCGGCGGAAGGCGCCGGCACCTCGATCGTAACCTTGTCGGTCTCGAGCTCAACCAAGGGTTCATCGACGGCAACGGCATCGCCGGCCTTCTTGAACCAGCGGCCGATGGTGGCCTCGGTCACGGATTCGCCTAGCGTCGGGACGCGAATTTCAGTCATGGTCTCGTTTCCTTAAAACAACCTGTGCGGTCATAAACTCTAGCTGTCATCCTCCGCGAAAGCGGAGGATCCAATAGCCCGCGGCGGCTGCAATCAAGCAGCGGCAGCGCGGGTTACTGAATGCCTCGCTTTCGCGGGGCATGACGGATCGAATGTCAGTTCAACGCCTCGTCCAGGAACGCCTTGAGCTGCGCGAGATGCTTCGACATCAAGCCCGTGGCGGTCGCCGCAGCGGCCGCGCGGCCGGCGTAGCGCGGACGCCTGTTCGGCGCATGGATCTGGTTCAGCACCCACTCGAGATAGGGCTCGATGAAGTGCCAGGCACCCATGTTGCGCGGCTCTTCCTGGCACCACACGATCTCGGCGCCCTTGAAGCGGCCAAGCTCCTGCACCAGCGCCTTCAACGGCACCGGATAGAGCTGCTCGATGCGCAGCAGATAGATGTCGTCGATGCCGCGCTTCTCGCGCTCTTCGTAGAGGTCGTAATAGACCTTGCCCGAGCACAGGATGACGCGGCGGATCTTGGCGTCCGGCTGCAGCTTGATCTTTTCATCCGGCAGCATCTGGGCGTCATCGTAGAGGATGCGGTGGAAGGTCGTACCCTTGGCCAGCTCCTCGAGCCGCGAGACGGCGCGCTTGTGCCGCAGCAGCGACTTCGGCGTCATCATGATGAGCGGCTTGCGGATCTCGCGATGCAACTGCCGCCGCAGCACGTGGAAATGGTTGGCCGGCGTGGTCGGATAGACCACCTGCATGTTGTCCTCGGCGCACATCTGCAGGTAGCGCTCGAGACGGGCCGAAGAATGTTCCGGACCCTGCCCTTCGTAGCCATGCGGCAGCATGCAGACGAGGCCGGACATGCGCAGCCATTTGCGCTCACCCGACGAGATGAACTGGTCGAACACCACCTGGGCGCCGTTGGCGAAGTCGCCGAACTGCGCCTCCCAGATCGCCAGCGCATTCGGCTCGGCGAGCGAATAGCCGTATTCGAAGCCGAGCACCGCTTCTTCCGACAACAGCGAGTTGATGACCTCGTAGTGTCCCTGGTCACCGCCGAGATGGTTGAACGGCGTGTAGCGGCTCTCGTCCTCCTGGTCGATCAAGACCGAGTGGCGCTGCGAGAAGGTGCCGCGCTCGGAATCCTGGCCGGACAGGCGGACGTGATGGCCTTCCTCCAGCAGCGAGCAGAATGCCAGCGCCTCAGCGGTCGCCCAGTCGATGCCGACACCGCTGTCGATTGCCTTCGCACGGTTATCGAGGAAGCGCTGGATGGTGCGGTGGACGCGGAAGCCATCCGGCACCTTGGTGATCTTGCGGCCGATGTCCTTGAGCACGGCGGCATCGACGCCGGTGACACCCCGGCGCGCGTCCTCTTCCTGGTCCGCGATCTTGAAGCCGGCCCATTTGCCGTCGAGCCAGTCGGCCTTGTTCGGCTTGTAGCTGGCGCCGGCCTCGAATTCAGCATCGAGCCGGGCGCGCCAGTCGGACTTGGCCTTCTCGACCTCGCCCTCGGTGACGACACCCTCGGCGATCAGCCGCTTGGCATAGATATCCAGCGTGGACGGATGCGAGGCGATCTTCTTGTACATCACCGGCTGGGTGAAAGCCGGCTCGTCGCCCTCGTTGTGGCCATGCCTGCGGTAGCAGAACATGTCGATGACCACGGGCTTGTGGAACTTCTGGCGGAACTCGATCGCGACCTTGGCCGCGAACACCACCGCTTCCGGATCGTCGCCGTTCACATGGAAGATCGGCGCGTCGATCATCTTCGCCACGTCGGACGGATAGGGCGAGGAGCGCGAGTAGCGCGGATAGGTGGTGAAGCCGATCTGGTTGTTGACGATGAAGTGCAGCGAGCCGCCGGTGCGATACCCCTTGAGGTCGGACAGGCTGAAGCATTCCGCCACCACGCCCTGGCCGGCGAACGCCGCGTCGCCATGCATCAAGAGCGGCAGCACGGAAATACGCATGTCCGGCGGATCGCCATGCTGGTCCTGCTTGGCGCGCACTTTGCCGAGCACCACGGGGTCGACGATCTCGAGATGCGAGGGGTTCGCGGTCAATGACAGATGGATGCTGTTGCCATCGAACTCGCGATCCGAGGAAGCACCGAGGTGGTACTTCACGTCGCCGGAGCCTTCGACGGCGTCGGGATTGGCCGAACCGCCCTTGAATTCGTGGAACAGCGCGCGATGCGGCTTGCCCATCACCTGGGTCAGCACGTTGAGGCGGCCGCGATGCGGCATGCCGACCACGATCTCCTTCACACCGAGATTGCCGCCGCGCTTGATGATCTGCTCCAGCGCCGGAATCAGCGATTCGCCGCCATCGAGGCCGAAACGCTTGGTGCCGGTGAACTTGACGTCACAGAATTTCTCGAAGCCCTCGGTCTCGATCAGCTTGTTCAGGATCGCGCGGCGCCCCTCAGGGGTGAAGCTGATCTCCTTGTCCGGCCCCTCGATGCGCTCCTGAATCCACGCCTTCTGCGCGGCATTGGAGATATGCATGAACTCGACGCCGAGCGTCTGGCAGTAGGTGCGCTCGCAGATCGCGACGATTTCGCGCAAGGTGCCGTATTCGAGCCCGAGCACGTGGTCGAGGAAGATCTTGCGGTCGAAATCGGCTTCCGTGAACCCGTAGGTGCGCGGATCGAGCTCTTCGCGGTCGCGCGGCGCCTCGATGCCGAGCGGGTCGAGCTTGGCGTGGAAGTGGCCGCGCATGCGGTAGGCGCGGATCAGCATCAGCGCACGGACCGAATCGCGCGTCGCCTGGTTGACGTCGGCTGGCGAGAGTTCGGCGCCCTTGGCCTGCGCCTTGGCGGCGATCTTGTTGCCGACGGCCTTCTCGACCTGCGCCCAATTGCCGTCCAGCGCCGAGGTCAGGTCGTCACGCGGCGTTACCGGCCAGTTGGGACGGCTCCAGGACGGCCCTTCGGCGTTCTTCTGGACGTCCGCCGGGGTGTCCTTCAGGCTCTTGAAGAAATCCTGCCAGTCAGTGTCGACCGACGCCGGGTCCTGCTCGTAGCGGGCGTAGAGATCGTCGATGTAGGTGGCGTTGGTGCCCTGCAAAAAGGAGGAAAGGGCAAAAGCGGCGTTCGCGTCCTGGCGAGACATGATAGCGTCCTGGTGATTTTCGGTTCGCGCGCAAGTGACGGCGCAAGCAGCCGGCCCGGAAGGACGGCTGGCTGAGATTAGGATGGTTTACCCTATTTAATCCTAAACTTCGCGCCGAAAAGAACCAAGGACTGAATCAAGACTTCAATTTCTCGGCAAGTGTATGCCCAAGGCGTGCGGGCGACGGAGAAACAGTGATTCCGGCCGCTTCCATGGCTGCGGTCTTGGAACCGGCGTCGCCCTTGCCGCCGGAGATGATCGCACCGGCATGACCCATGCGGCGGCCGGGAGGGGCGGTAACGCCGGCGATGAAGCCGACCATCGGCTTCTTGCGGCCCCGCTTGGCCTCGTCCTTGATGAACTGGGCGGCGTCCTCCTCGGCCGAGCCGCCAATCTCGCCGATCATGATGATCGACTTGGTAGCGTCGTCCTTCAGGAACATTTCCAGTACATCGATGAACTCGGTGCCCTTGACCGGGTCGCCGCCGATGCCGACAGCCGTGGTCTGGCCGAGCCCCTCCTGCGAGGTCTGGAACACGGCCTCGTACGTCAACGTGCCCGAGCGCGAAACGATCCCGACGCTGCCGGGCCGGAAGATGTTGGCCGGCATGATCCCGATCTTGCACTCGCCGGCGGTCATGACGCCCGGGCAGTTCGGCCCGATCAGCCGCGACTTCGAGCCTGACAGCGAGCGCTTGACGCGCACCATGTCGAGCACCGGGATGCCCTCGGTGATGCAGACGATCAGCGGGATCTCCGCATCGATCGCCTCGCAGATCGCGTCCGCCGCGCCCGGCGGCGGCACATAGATCACCGACGCATCGGCGCCGGTCTTCTCGCGCGCCTCGCGCACGGTGTCGAACACCGGCAGGCCGAGATGGGTCGAGCCGCCTTTGCCGGGCGACGTGCCGCCGACCATCTTGGTTCCGTAGGCGATCGCCGCTTCCGAATGGAAAGTGCCGTTCTTGCCGGTGAAACCCTGGCAGATGACCTTGGTGTTGTTGTCGATCAGGATGGACATGTCTTCAGATGCTTTCGCGAAACGCCGGTGACAGGTTTAGTTGTTTGAGCCGGATCAGGCTTAGTGGACACGCCGATACACGCCGGTGAGCACGTCTGCCCATCCTTCCGCGTCGGGCGAGAACTGGATCTTCATGGTGTAGCTGTTGTCGTCGACGACCTCGTAGAGGTGACGCGCGTTGCCGCGCAGCGAGCCCCGAACGAGCGTCAGCGTCTTGCCGACCCAGCTTCCGGACGCCGGCGACGGCGGATAGTAGCCGAGCGAATCGTGCCAGAACAATTTGTAGAGCCGGTCGTCGCGGTCATAGGTGAACAGGGCATGGGTAGCGAATATCTCCTGGCCGTCTCGCGTCTGGCGCGAGTCCTGGATCAGGTAGAAGCCGTTGAGATCGATGCGCGCCACCACATGCGAGGTGGCGGGACCGCCCGGGTTCCAGCGCGACGGGTAGACCACCTCCTCGCCGGCCCATTCACCCGCGAAGACTCCGAGCTTCTTGTGCTCCGGAAGCGGTGACGGTGCGGCGAGATGGTCCTGAGCCATTGCTAGCCTCCCTTGACGGCATTCACGATTTTCTGCGCGGCGTCATCGAGATTGTCAGCGGGCAGGACATTGAGACCGCTATTGTTGATGATCTTCTTGCCCTGCTCGACGTTGGTGCCTTCGAGCCGCACCACCAGCGGCACCTTCAGGCCGACCTGCTTAACCGCAGCGACGACACCCTCGGCGATCACATCGCACTTCATGATGCCGCCGAAGATGTTGACCAGGATGCCCTTCACATTGGGGTCCGCGGTGATGATCTTGAACGCCGCGGCCACCTTGTCGACACTAGCACCGCCGCCGACGTCGAGGAAGTTCGCGGGCTCCATGCCATAGAGCTTGATGATGTCCATGGTCGCCATGGCAAGCCCGGCGCCGTTGACCATGCAGCCGATGGTGCCGTCGAGCGCAACATAGTTGAGGTCATATTTCGACGCCTCGATCTCCTTGGCATCCTCCTCGGTCTCGTCGCGCAGCGCCGCGACGTCGGGATGGCGGAACATGGCGTTATCGTCGAAGGACACCTTGGCGTCGAGCACGCGGAGCTGCCCCTGCTTGGTGACGACGAGCGGATTGATCTCCAGCATCGCCATGTCCTTGGCGGTGAACGCGGCATAAAGCTGGCTCACGAGCTTTTCCGCCTGCTTGGCGAGATCGCCGGAAAGGTTCAGCGCCTTCGCGACGGTGCGGCCGTGATGCGGCATGATGCCGGTGGCCGGATCGACCGAGAAGGTAATGATCTTGTCCGGGGTCGAGTGCGCGACGTCCTCGATGTTGACGCCGCCTTCGGTCGAAACCACGAACGAGACCTCGGAGGTCTCGCGGTTGACCAGGATCGAGAGATAGAACTCCTTGTCGATCTCGGAGCCTTCCTCGATGTAGAGGCGGTTGACCTGCTTGCCATGCGCCCCGGTCTGCACCGTCACGAGCGTCGCGCCGAGCATCTGCTTGGCGAACGCAGCAACCTCGGCCACCGACTTGGCGATGCGGACGCCACCCTTGTCGCCGGCGGAGGCCTCCTTGAACTTGCCTTTGCCGCGGCCGCCGGCGTGGATCTGGCTCTTCACCACCCAGATCGGGCCGGGAAGCGTCTTGGCCGCCACCTCGGCATCCTCAGGCTTCAGCACGGGTACGCCGCGCGAGATCGGCACGCCGACGTCGTGCAGCAATGCCTTGGCCTGATATTCGTGGATATTCATCGGGACGCTCCCCAAAACCCTCTACGGCGAAGTTCTACAGTTCACCTTGGTAGTTGGCATACCACATACCAAAAGAACTGCAACCCAGAAACGCTTTCGGCCCCGATCGGGGCCGAAAACTGAACGAAATCAATGACCGAGCAGATCGGGCGCGATCTTCTTGCAGGCGTCGACCAGACCCTGCACCGCGCCAACCGACTTGTCGAACGCCTCCCGGTCCTTGCCGGCCAACTCGATCTCGACCACGCGCTCGACGCCCTTGGAGCCGATCACCACGGGCACGCCGACATACATATCCTTCACGCCGTATTCCCCGTTGAGGTAGGCGGCGCAAGGCAGCACGCGCTTCTTGTCCTTCAGATAGCTCTCGGCCATCGCGATCGCGGATGCCGCCGGCGCATAGAAGGCCGAGCCGGTCTTCAGGAGGTTGACGATCTCGGCGCCGCCATTGCGGGTGCGGTCGACGATCTCGTCGATGCGCGCCTGCGAGGTCCAGCCCATCTTGACCAGATCGGGCAGCGGGATGCCCGCGACCGTGGAGTAGCGCGTCAGCGGCACCATGGTGTCGCCGTGACCGCCAAGCACGAAGGCGGTGACGTCCTCAACACTGACGTTGAACTCGTCGGCGAGGAAATAGCGGAAGCGCGCCGAATCGAGCACGCCGGCCATGCCGACAACTTTCTTGCTCGGCATGCCGGAGGCCTTCTGCAGCGCCCAGACCATGGCGTCGAGCGGGTTGGTGATGCAGATGACGAAGGCATCGGGGGCATACTTCTTGATGCCGGCGCCGACCTGCTCCATCACCTTCAAATTGATGCTCAAGAGGTCATCGCGGCTCATGCCAGGCTTGCGCGGCACGCCGGCGGTGACGATGCAGACTTTGGCGCCATCGAGCGCCTCGTAGGAATTGGCGCTGACCAACTTGGAATCGAAGCCGTCGACCGGCGAGGACTGCGCGATATCAAGCGCCTTGCCCTGCGGCACGCCCTCGGCGATGTCGAACAGCACGACGTCGCCAAGCTCTTTCAGGCCGATCATGTGAGCCAGCGTTCCGCCGATCTGGCCGGAGCCAATCAAAGCAATCTTGTCGCGCGCCATGGGAAATCTGTCCTTTGAGCACAAAGAGGAGGATGGATAGCAGATCGGATCGCTGGTTATCCCTTTCGAATGATCCATTCAAGTCGCGGCCATGCCCAATTGTCGGGCCGGCCGCGCATTCGCATCAGAGGCATACCAGCGTGCCCCCCGTCATTCCGGGGCATCGCGCAGCGATGAACCCGGAATCTCGCGCGGCCATCTCAAGATTCCGGGTTCGCGCTGACGCGCGCCCCCGGAATGACGAGTGAGGCGCTACGTCTCCACCAGCCCCGTGCTCGCGCCGCTGGCCGTGGAATCCTTTCGCTTCCCGTGCGGAAGCGCCAGATAGGAGGCCGAGCTCATTTCGATCAGGCGCGAGGATGTGCGCTTGAATTCGTTGGCCTCGACACCTTCGGTCGCGAGGTAAAGCGACACCGGGTTGGCTTGGGCAGAGGCCATCAGTTTCACGGCATTGTCATAGAGCGTATCAATCAGCGAGATGAAGCGCTTGGCAGCGTTCCGATCGGCCAGATCCATCACCGGGATCCGATCGATCAGAATGGTGTGATAATCGTGCGCGAGTCTCAGATAGTCGGAGGCAGCCAATGGCCTCTCGCAAATCTCGGCAAAGCTAAAACGCGCCACGCCATGCGACGAGCAGGGCACCTGCAGGATGCGACCCTTGATCGGAATGTCGCGCGGCTTGCAGGGCGCATTGCCGGTCATCCTGGCCCAGGCCGTATTCAGCGCGGCCTCCGCCTCCTCATCGGCCGGCACCAGCCACATCTTCCCGCCGGCAAGTTTTTCCAGACGGAAATCGGTGCGCGCATCGAGCCGCAGCACGTCCATATGCTCGGAGATCTGCGCGATGAAGGGCAGGAATAGCGCGCGGTTGAGGCCGCCTTTGTAGAGATCTTCCGGCGCGACGTTGGAGGTCGCGACCACGACGGTGCCGAGCTCGAACAGTTTGGCGAACAGCCGCCCCAGGATCATCGCATCCGCGATGTCGGTGACGTGGAATTCGTCGAAGCAGAGCAGCCAGGCTTCATCGAAGATCGCTTGCGCGGTGAGCGCGATCACGTCGGCATCGGCGATCTCGCCGCGCGCGATCTGCTGCCGGTAGCCGTAGATCCGCTCGTGCGCCTCGGCCATGAATTCGTGAAAATGGGCGCGGCGCTTGTGCTCGATCGGACACTGCTGGAAGAACAGGTCCATCAGCATGGTCTTGCCGCGACCAACCTCGCCATGGACGTACAGCCCGTGCGGCGGCTCGTTCTTGTCGCCGCCGAACAGCCGGCCGAACAGGCCCTGCTTGCGCGAGGGCTTATAGCTTGCAAGGCGGTCCTCGAGCGAGCCGAAAGCGTCGGCGACGCGGGCCTGCTCCGGATCGGCTTCGATCGCCCCGGAGTCAACGAGAGCCTGATAATGCGCGCGGAAGGAACTCGGCGAGGTGGAGAGCATGCCCCTTTCCGCCCTATGGGACGAAAAATTGCAAGCCGTGAATGACGCCGGGGCTATGACAAATTCTAACGGCGGTCATGCCCCGGTGGTTGGCCCGGAGGAATCCCCACGTCGCCATCTACGCCCTGACCGGCGCTCACGCGCTCAGCGCGTATGAATCCTCGACCACATAGGGTCCGCCGCCGGTGGAGGCGCGCGAGGAGAACAGCACGAAGCGCGAAGCCAGGAAGGTGCGGCTCGGGAAGTAGCCGCGCACCGAGAGATAGTCGGCGACGTCCTGGCTCGAAGCGTCATGCAACCGCGCCAGCGTGACATGCGGCGTGAATTTGCGCCCTTCCGGATCGAGCCCGATCCGCTGCATCAACCGCTCAAGCTCGGCCTGCAGGTCGATCAACGGCTTGCTCGGCTCGACGGAGGCAACCACGGCGCGCGGCTTGCGTCCGCCAAAGCTCGACAGCCCCTGCAGCTTGACCTCGAACGGCTTGCGGTTGATCCGCAGCAACATCGACGCGATCTCGTTGGCGGAGACGCCGTCGATATCGCCGATGAAGCGCAAGGTGACGTGATAATTTTCGGGATCGATCCAGCGTGCGCCGGGAAGGCCGCCACGCAAGCTGGAAAGGGTCTGGCCGATTTCGGCCGGGATTTCCAGTCCAGTGAACAGACGCGGCATCGCAAGATCCTCGATGCAGAGCGTGAGCTCGAAGAGCCCTCGCTGAGAATAGCCCGGCAGCGAATCACCGGTGATTATTTGTACCCGACTTATATGACTCTGCGAAGCAGGCGACATTAACAGCTCGTAAACCTACGGAGAAACCGCAGGCCAGGCTTGTCCACTGCCTGTTTTTCAACTCCGCTGCCCGGAGATCGTGCCAACAAATGCCTCTACGGTGGGCAGCATATTTTTTACGATGATGTCGATGCCATCAGCGGTCGGATGCATGCCGTCGGCCTGGTTGAGCTTCGCATCGGCCGCGACACCCTTAAGAAAGAACGGGTAAAGCGGCACGCCGAAAGATTTCGAAAGCTCCGGATAGATCGCATTGAAGCGCGCCGCATAGTCGCTTCCGTAGTTGGGCGGCGCAAGCATGCCGCAGATGAGCACCGCCACTCCGCGCGCCTTCAGCCGCGACAGAATGTCGGAGAGAGCGGCACGGGTCACCGCAGGATCGGTGCCGCGCAGCCCGTCGTTGGCTCCGAGTTCGAGGATGACGGCGTCGGTTCCCTCGGGCACCGACCAATCGAGCCGCTCGCGGCCGCTGGAGGCGGTATCGCCGGACACCCCGGCATTGATCATATCGACCCTTATCCCCTTGGTCTCCAAAGCCTTTTGTAGTTTCGCGGGGAACGCGGCATTGGCCGGAAGACCAAGCCCGGCGCTCAAGGAATCGCCCAATACCACCATCTTGATCGGTTTGGCCGCCCCGGCCGATTGTCCCTGTGCAGTTGCCGTAGCCACCGTCATCAAGGCCACAATCAACACAAGTATGTGCGCGAGGGTCGCAATCCGACCCTCGACCCGCGCGGCGGAAGTGCCATATGACCGAGCCATGGACAGTCTCATAGAATCCTCTTCGCTCTCCGGCGTCGCGCCGGACTCCGTTTCCATTTCCAACGTCAACCTCTCGCTCGGCACCGGTGCGGCCCGGGTTCATATCCTGAAGGATATCAGCCTTCGTGTGGCATCGGGGGAAGCGATCGGACTGATCGGGCCGTCAGGCTCGGGCAAGTCGACGCTGTTGATGGTGATGGCGGGATTGGAACGTCCTGACAGCGGTGAGGTGGTAGTCAATGGCACGCCGTTCAATACGCTGGACGAGGACGCGCTGGCGCGTTTCCGAGGCCGCCAGGTCGGTATCGTCTTTCAGTCGTTCCACCTGATCCCCACCATGACGGCGCTAGAAAATGTCGCGGTGCCGCTCGAACTTGCCGGCAATCCCGACGCCGCCGAGCGCGCCGCCGCGGAACTGACATCGGTCGGCCTCGGCCACCGGCTGCACCACTATCCGACGCAACTCTCCGGCGGCGAGCAGCAGCGCGTGGCGCTCGCGCGTGCGCTGGCGCCCGATCCCGCGATCCTGGTCGCGGACGAGCCGACCGGCAATCTCGATGAGGCAACGGGCAAGCAGATCGTCGACCTCCTGTTCACCAAACATGCCGAGCGCGGGATGACGCTGGTGCTCGTCACCCATGACTCTTCGCTGGCGCAGCGCTGCGACCGCGTGGTGCGGCTTCGTTCGGGACGGATCGACGGACAGTCCGCAACATGAGCATTGCTGTCGAGGCTGCCACGACGAGCCGCGCACCGTCGCTTGCGCTCCGCTATGCGCTGCGCGAGTTGCGCGGCGGCCTGCGCGGCTTCTACGTCTTCATCGCCTGCATCGCGCTCGGCGTGATGGCCATCGCCGGCGTCGGCTCGGTGGCGGCAAGCTTGAGCGAAGGGCTTACACGCGAGGGCCGGACGCTGCTTGGCGGCGACGTCAGCTTTTCCCTGATGCAGCGCGAGGCCAAGCCGGCTGAAATCGCGTTCCTGCGCACACATGGCGACGTCTCAGTCGGGGCAACGCTGCGCGCGATGGCGCGCAATCCGGCGGGCACGCTGGCGCTGGTCGAACTCAAGGCCGTCGACGGGTCTTATCCGCTGCTCGGCGAACTGACGCTCAATCCGAAGATGCCGGTCTCCGACCTCTTCGCCGAACGCAATGGCGTGTTCGGCGCCGGCGTCGATTCGACCTTGCTGGCGCGGCTTGATCTGAAGCTCGGTGACGACGTCAGCATCGGCGGCGCGACGTTCCAGATCCGCAGCGTGGTCGAGGCCGAGCCGGACAAGCTCGTCGGCGGCGTTGGCCTGGGCCCCCGCTTCCTCGTCAGCGAGGCGGGCCTGCGCGCAACCGGGTTGCTGCAGCCCGGCAGTCTGGTGCGCTGGATCTACCGCGTGAAGCTGCCGGGCAACGCCAATGACGACCGCGCGACCACGACGTTCATCGATGGCGCGCGCAATGCGCTGCCCGAAGCCGGCTGGGAGATCCGCAGCCGCGACAACGCCTCGCCGCAACTCGAACGCAATATCAACCGCTTCACCCAGTTCCTGACCCTGGTCGGGCTCGCCGCGCTGCTGGTCGGCGGCGTCGGCGTCGCCAACGCCGTCAAGAGCCACATTGACCGTCGGCGCGACGTCATCGCCTCCTTCAAGGCGCTCGGCGCCACCGGCCGCGACGTCTTCACGATCTATCTGACCCAGGTGATCGTGCTCGCCACCATCGGCTCGGTGATCGGGCTGGCGCTCGGCGCGGCCCTGCCCTTCGTCATCGTCGGCGTGTTCGGGAAGCTGCTGCCGCTGCCGGTGATCCCGGCGCTGCATCCCGATGAACTCGCATTGTCGTTCGTCTACGGTCTCCTGACCGCGCTCGCGTTCGGGCTGTGGCCGCTCGGCCGGGTGCACGACGTGCCGGTCGCGGCGCTGTTCCGCGATACGGTCGCCAGCGAATGGCACCGGCCGCGCTGGAGCTATCTGGCGCTGATGGGCGCGGTGATCGCGCTATTGATCGCGGTTGCGGTCGGACTTTCCTACGACAAGCGCATCGCCGCCGTGTTCGTCGCCTCCTCTATCGCAGTCTTCGTGCTGCTCCGTTTGATCGCCGCCGGGTTGATGGCGCTGGCGCGCCGGCTGCCGCGTAGCCGCGTCACCATGGTACGGCTGGCGGTCGCCAACATCCACCGGCCAGGCGCGTTGACGCCATCGGTGGTGCTTTCGCTCGGCCTCGGGCTCGCCGTGCTCGTGACCATCACCCAGATCGACGGCAATCTGCGCCGGCAATTCCTCGCCGCCCTGCCCGACCGCGCCCCCTCGTTCTTTTTCATTGATATTCCCTCCACCGAGGCCGACCGGTTCAGCGCTTTTCTGAAGCAGACCACGCCGGACGGAACGGTCGAGGACGTGCCGATGCTGCGCGGGCGCATCGTTGCCGCCCGCGGCGTCAAGGCGGACGAGTTGAAACCATCGGTCGACGCCGAATGGGTGCTGCAGAGCGACCGCGGCCTCACCTACACCGGGGAGGTTCCCA
This sequence comes from Bradyrhizobium sp. Leo114, assembly GCF_055229415.2. Taxonomy (NCBI): domain Bacteria; kingdom Pseudomonadati; phylum Pseudomonadota; class Alphaproteobacteria; order Hyphomicrobiales; family Nitrobacteraceae; genus Bradyrhizobium; species Bradyrhizobium sp. Leo114. Next base: position 97,471 of record NZ_JBUYEN020000023.1, read on the forward strand.
AAGGCTCGAAGGTCGTCGAGGGCGAATGGTGGGGCGCCGACTATCACGGCCCGCCGCTGGTCTCGATGGAGAAGAAGATCGCCGACGGGCTGAGGCTCAAGATCGGCGACGAGATCGTCGTCAACGTGCTCGGCCGCGACATTTCGGCGAAGATCGCCAATCTCCGCAACATCGACTGGCAGGGGCTCGGCATCAATTTCGTGCTGGTGTTTTCGCCCAACGCCTTCAAGGGCGCCCCGCACAGCCATGTGGCGACCCTGACGGAGGCGCATCCGTCCCCTTCCGACGACGCCCGCATCATCAAGCAGGTCGCCGACGCTTTCCCGATGGTGACGAGCGTCCGGGTCCGCGAGGCGCTGGAGACCATCGGCAGCGTCGTCACCAATCTCGTGCTGGCGATCCGCGGCGCCAGCGCGGTGACGCTGATCTCGGCCATCCTGGTGCTGGGCGGCGCGCTCGCCGCCGGCCACCGCCACCGCGTCTATGACGCAGTGATCCTGAAGACGCTCGGCGCCACCCGCGCCCGCCTGCTGGGCGCCTATGCGCTGGAATATCTGATGATCGGCTTCGCCACCGCGCTGTTCGGCGTGTTCGCCGGCTCGATCGCCGCCTGGCTGATCGTCACCCGGCTGATGACGCTGAGTTTCGTCTGGGAGGCTGGCAGCGCCGCAGCGGTGGTGGTCGCGGCGCTGATCGTCACCGTCGGGCTCGGGCTGGCCGGCACGCTGCTGGCCTTGAACCAGAAGCCCGCGGCCGTGTTGCGGAATTTGTGACAATTTGAAGCGGGGAACGAGGCCGGTTAACACCGGCTTTGCCTTGAAATAAGGGCCAGAGCGACATTCAGCCGCGCGTGGAAGCTTGCGGCGGTTGTGTTAGTTTCCCACATACGCCTTGGGTCGGATGGGCGGTTTGATGACACGGATTTTAATGTCCGCAGGCCGCGCTATCTGAGATAGATTATACTCGGTCCCGCAAATCCCTTGCGACCGGAACAACCACGGGAATTCGACCATGTCGGACCTAGACCGTAACTATGCCTCTCCCTTCGGCCGGGCCGCCGGTCGCATTGACACTGCGACGGTCGACGCCGGTCTGCGCGCCTACATGCTGCGCATCTACAACTACATGTCGATCGGCCTCGCGATCACGGGCCTGGCCGCGCTCGGCGTCTATATGGCGGCGGTGACGGCGGATCCGTCCGCAGCCGTCGCAAAGTTCGGCAACGCCTATCTGACGCAGTTCGGCTATGCGATGTTCGTCAGCCCGCTGAAGTGGCTGTTCATCCTCGCACCGCTGGTGATGGTGTTCGTGATCTCGGCCGGCATTAACCGGCTTCAGCCCGCGACTGCTCAGCTCCTGTTCTGGGTGTTCTCGGCGCTGATGGGCCTCTCGCTGTCGTCGATCTTCCTGGTGTATACGCACACCTCGATCGTGCGGGTGTTCTTCATCACCGCGGCGACCTTTGGTGCGCTTAGCCTCTACGGCTACACCACCAAGCGTGACATGAGCGGCATGGGCTCGTTCCTGTTCATGGGCCTGATCGGCATCATCATCGCCAGCCTGGTCAACCTGTTCCTGGCGAGCTCGGCGCTGCAGTTCATCGTTTCGGTGGTCGGCGTGCTGGTGTTCGCGGGCCTCACCGCTTGGGATACCCAACGGCTGAAGAACGACTACATCTACGGCTACGCCTCGCAGGGTGGCGCGATTGCCGAGCGTGCGGCGATTACCGGCGCACTCTCGCTCTACCTGAACTTCATCAACCTGTTCACGCTGCTCCTGCAGCTCCTCGGACAGCGCGACTAAGCGCCTCCGGCAGTACCAACGATCGAAGCCCCGGCCTCACCGCCGGGGCTTTTCGTTTGCGCACTCAGTCCCCTACCCGGGCTCGTTCCCGAGCATCCACCATTGACGAGAAAGGCGTGGATGGCCGGGTCAAGCCCGGCCATGACAGATAAGGAGAGCGTTGCTCCCGGGAAACCTGCTGCTATCTTGCCGCCATGTCCGCCGTCGAGATCAGGCCCGCCACCGAGGCCGACCTTCCCTCCGTCACTGCAATTTACGAGCACGCGGTGCGCTTCGGCACCGCGACGTTCGAGCTGGTCCCGCCGGACCTGGCGGAGATGACGCGCCGCTTCAGGGCGCTGACGGATGGCGGCTTTCCCTATTTCATCGCTGCCCTTGACGGAGGCGTGGTCGGTTATGCCTATGCCGGCGCCTACCGCCCGCGTCCGGCCTATCGCTTCACGGTGGAGAATTCGATTTATCTGGATCCCTCGATCCACCGCCGCGGCGTCGGCCTGCAACTGCTGCAGCGGCTGATCAGCGAATGCGAGGCGCGCGGCTACCGGCAGATGATCGCGGTGATCGGGGACTCCGCCAACGCCGGCTCAATCGGCGTTCACCTCAAGACCGGCTTCACGCTGATCGGAATCCATCCGAGCGTCGGCCTCAAATTCGGCCGCTGGCTCGACACGGTGATGATGCAGCGCGCGCTCGGCGACGGCGCGACCACGATACCGACCGAGGATCCGGGCCGGCGTTAATTCTCCGTCATTCCGGGGCCCGCGTAAGCGCGAACCCGGAATCCAGAGGTTGATGAGAGCGCAATTTGCCGCACGAGATTCCGGGTTCGCTTCGCGCCCCGGAATGACGGACGCCGCGGCCTTAAACAACCGCCAGCTTGCGGTCGATCACGAGCAGCACGCGCTCCAGCTCATGGCCACGGCGCAGGATCAGGCCGGTCGCAGAGATCACGCTGTACATGCCCTGCTTGCGGGCGAGCCGCGGGTCCTTCTCGATTCGGTAGATCGGGACCTCGGAGGAGCGGCGGAACACCGAGAACACGGCGCGATCCTTCAGGAAGTCGATGGCGTAATCCCGCCACTCGCCATCGGCGACCATGCGGCCATAGAGATTGAGGATGCGATTGAGTTCGAGACGATTGAACGTGACGCGGTTCTGTAGCGGGCTGGCAGCGACGGGCCGCGCCGCCGCGCGAAGCCCGCTTGGATCGCTGTCCTCCGATATCAATATCATCAAGCGCCTCCTGTCATGCGGCTGACATGATTGCGCTAACCGGGCAGCGCCGCAAGGGTTCAGAGCCGCCGTGCGACGAATGGGAAGATTTTCCAGGAGTCACAGTATCGTTAGAAAGAATCTTATTGCTGCCCCACTTCCGCCCACCGCCCGCCCCGCTGCCCTGCGAAAAGGAAATCCTGCGTTGGCCCGGTTCTTTCGGTTCCGGATTCCTCAGCCCCCAGCCCCCCGGGGCCGTCGGGACCGGGCCTGTTCGCAGGGGAGTTAACTCCCTTTTGACTGGGCCAACGAGAGTTGGTCCTTTTCTTTTTTGGGGGTCCCTCACGACACGTCATTCCGGGCACGCGACAGCGTGAGCCCGGAATCTGGAGGTTGATGGCGAGAGATTCCGGGTTCGCGCGATGCGCGCGCGGAATGACAGGATGTGGCGGGTTTGATTTAGACCTTACCGCAGCGGCGTCATGGCCGCGCCGAGCATGGGGCCCGGCTTGTCGCGATTGCCGTCCTGGACATAGACGACGGCGGCATCGACGCCTTCACGCGAGATGTTCTCGATCGGCACAGTCCAGCTTCCCGCGCTGCCATTCCAGTCGCCGACCTTCAACAGGTTACGCACCACGTTGTGATAGGTGATCTCTTGCCCGCGATTCTCGCCGCGCCCGATCGAGATCGGCACCGCCTTGGAGATCGAGCAGATCCAGACTTCGCCATGCTTGACGCGCGGCCCATTGCTCGCCGCCACCGAGACATTGATCTGCTTGCCGGACAGCGACATCGTCACCGGCACCGACATCACGCCCTCGGTCGCGGTATCCTTGATCGCAGTCTCGATGCCGACGCGATCGCTGCCGATCACCTTCGCCGAGCCGTTAACGATGACTTGCGGCGTATAGACGTCGCGGTCGCCGCGCACATGCGAATAGGCTTTCTGGCGCGCGCTGAAGCGCGAATCAGCCAGCGTGTCCTTCCAGCCGAGATAATCCCAGTAGTCGATCGGCATGCTGAGCGCGATGACATTCGGGTCCTTGGCGAGTTCGCCGATGATCTTGTCGGCGGGCGGGCAGGACGAACAACCCTGTGAGGTGAAGAGCTCGACGACCGCACGCGGATCGGCGTGGGCGGGTCGGATGATCGCGATAATGGCGCAAACACTGAGCGCGCCGGACCAAAGCGAAAGACGATTATAGGCCATCATCGCTGTCATTCTGAGAACCGATCGTGATGATTTCCATCCGTACTTGTACGGGGCATGAGAGACGACCCTGAAGAGCATGCCCCTGACGTGCGAAAGCGGCCTTTTTCATAGGCCGCCCGCATTTTCCTAGCCATTCACGTAGCAGTGAGGCACCGATCACAAATCCGCGTTAGGCCGCGAGCTTGCGCAACACGTAGTGCAGGATGCCGCCGTTGCGATAATAATCGAGCTCATCGAGCGTATCGATGCGGCAAAGCAGCGGGACATGCTGCACTTTGCCATCGCTGGAGGTGACGTCCGCCGTCAGCATCTGGCGGGGCTTCAAATCGCCCTGCAAGCCACGAATCGTGACCTTCTCGTCGCCCTTGATGCCGAGCGACTGCCATGACGCGCCCGGCTCGAAGGTGAGTGGCAGCACACCCATGCCGACCAGATTGGAGCGATGGATGCGCTCGAAGCTCTGGCAGATCACCGCGCGAACACCGAGCAGGCGGGTGCCCTTGGCCGCCCAGTCGCGCGATGAGCCGTTGCCGTACTCGGCGCCGGCGAACACCACCAGCGGCACGCCTTCCGCTTGGTACTTCATCGCGGCATCGTAGATCGACATCTGCTCGCCGTCGGGCCAGTGCTTGGTGTTTCCGCCTTCCGGAATATTGCCGTCGGCACCCTTGAGCATGAAGTTCTTGATGCGGATGTTGGCAAAGGTTCCGCGCATCATGACCTCATGATTGCCGCGCCGCGTACCATACTGGTTGAAGTCGGCCGGCCGCACCTGATGCTCGCTCAGGAATTTGCCGGCGGGCGACGTCAGCTTGATCGAGCCGGCCGGCGAGATGTGGTCGGTCGTGATCTTGTCGCCGAACATGGCGAGGATCCGCGCCTCGACGATGTCGGTGATCGGCTCGGGCTCCTTCTTCATGCCCTCGAAATAGGGCGGGTTCTGCACATAGGTCGAGCTCATGTTCCAGCGATAGGTCTCGCTCTCGACCGTCTTGATCTTGCGCCAGTTGGTGTCGCCCTTGAACACGTCGGCGTATTTCTTCTTGAAGATCGACGCGGTGACGAACTTCTTCATGAAGGCGTTGATTTCCTTCGCGGTCGGCCAGATGTCCTTCAGGTAGACCGGCTTGCCGTCCTTGCCCTCGCCGATCGGCTCGACCGCGAGATCCTTGGTCACGGTGCCTGCCAGCGCGTGCGCTACGACCAGCGGCGGCGAGGCGAGATAGTTCGCCTGCACGTCAGGACTGACACGGCCCTCGAAGTTGCGGTTGCCCGACAGCACGGCGGCGGCGACGATGCCGTTGTCGTTGATCGATTTCGAAATCTCTTCCGGCAGCGGGCCGGAATTGCCGATGCAGGTGGTGCAGCCGAAGCCGACCAGGTTGAAGCCGACCTTGTCGAGATCGGCCTGCAGGCCGGAATTGGCGAGATATTCCGCCACCACCTGGCTGCCCGGGGCAAGCGAGGTCTTCACCCAAGGCTTCGCCTTCAGGCCCTTGGCGACCGCGTTGCGTGCCAAAAGGCCTGCGCCGATCAGAACGCTCGGATTGGAGGTGTTGGTGCAGGAGGTGATCGCCGCGATCACGACGTCGCCGTGGCCGAGATCGAAGTTGCGGCCCTCGACCTGATAGCGCTTCTCCGCATCATCGGCCTTCTTGTATTCGCTGGCGAGCGCCGTTGCGAAGCCGGTCGCGACCGCAGGAAGGGCGACGCGGCCCTCTGGGCGCTTCGGCCCGGCCATCGACGGCACGACATCCTTGAGATCGAGAATCAGCTTTTCCGTGAACACCGGATCGGTCGATTTCGCCGTGCGGAACAGGCCCTGCGCCTTGGCATAGGCGGCGACCAGCGCGACACGGTCCGCCTTGCGGCCGGAGGTCTTGAGATAATCGATGGTCGCGGCGTCCACCGGGAAGAAGCCGCAGGTCGCGCCATATTCCGGCGCCATGTTGCCGATCGTCGCCTTGTCCGCGACCGAAAGATAATCGAGGCCAGGGCCGAAGAACTCGACGAACTTGCCGACGACGCCCTGCTTGCGCAGCATCTGCGTCACTGTCAGCACCAGGTCGGTCGCGGTGACACCTTCCTTGAGCTGTCCCTTGAGCTTGAAGCCGACCACTTCGGGCAGCAGCATCGACAAGGGCTGGCCGAGCATGCAGGCTTCCGCCTCGATGCCGCCGACGCCCCAGCCGAGCACGGCAAGGCCGTTAACCATCGTGGTGTGCGAATCAGTACCAACAAGCGAATCGGGATAGGCGACCTCGAAGGTGCCGGTCTTCTTGCCGACCGTCATCTTCTCCTTCTTGGTCCACACCGTCTGGGCCAGATATTCGAGATTGACCTGGTGGCAGATGCCGGTACCAGGCGGCACCACCGAGAAGTTCGAGAATGCCTTCTGGCCCCATTTCAGGAACTCGTAACGCTCCTGATTCTGCTTGTATTCCTCGACCACATTCTTGGCGAAGGCCTTGTTGTCGCCGAAGAAGTTGACGATCACGGAGTGGTCGATGACGAGGTCGACCGGCACCAGGGGGTTGATCTTCTCCGCATCGCCGCCGAGATTCTGCATCGCGTTGCGCATCGCCGCGAGATCGACCACAGCCGGAACACCCGTGAAATCCTGCATCAGCACGCGCGCGGGGCGGAAGGCGATTTCATGCTCGAGCTTGCGCTTCCTCAGCCATTTGCTGACTGCGACGATATCTTCCTTCTTGACGGTGCGGCCATCCTCGTTGCGCAGAAGGTTTTCAAGCAGCACCTTCATCGAGTATGGCAGCTTCGAAATGCCCTTCAGACCGTTCTTCTCTGCCGTAGGCAGGCTGTAATAGACGTAGGTCTTGCCACCGACCTTCAGGGTCTTGCGGCATTTGAAGCTGTCGAGCGATGTCATGCGAGGAAATCCCACTTATTCCGTTATACCCGGCAAGGGTATTTTTATACCGGCAGCGGCGAGGTCGGCTTCCCGCTTGCGGAGGCCGATGGTGTGCTGCATCAAGTTCCGGGGCTTATAGAATCTTTCTAGAAGCGCCGCCACACCGACGAGCGCGCCACAGCCTTGCGCCACCCAAAAATTCTCAACGGCTAGCGAAAGATTTCTTTGAGCATGATCCAAAAAAGTGGGGACCGGTTTTCCCCGCGACAAACGCGAAGCGTCTGCGCGGCGATCGTGCTTGGACAGATCTAGAGGGCCGTGAAGGACATGATGCGGCTCTCAGGACAAAACTTGCGATGCGTGCGGGGCGGCCGCGAAGTGTTTTCCGGATTAGGCTTTGCAGCATCATCCGGCGAAGCGCTTGCCATCACCGGCCCCAACGGCTCGGGCAAGACCTCGCTGTTGCGCGTGATCGCCGGCCTCTTAGTGCCGTCGGACGGCTCGATCACGCTCGATGGCGGCGAGGCCGAACTGACGGTGGCCGAGCAGGCGCACTATCTCGGCCATCGCGACGCGCTGAAGCCGGGCTTAAGCGTGCTCGAAAATCTTTCCTTCTGGCGGGATTTTCTCGGCGGCGAATCGGATGACGCCGGCCGATGCCTCGCCTCCGTCGGTCTTGACCATGCGACCCATCTGCCCGCCGCCTACCTCTCCGCTGGCCAGCGCCGACGGCTGTCGATCGCGCGGCTGCTGGTCGCGCGACGGCCGGTCTGGCTGCTGGACGAACCGACCTCCGCGCTCGACACCAAAGGCCAGGACCTCTTCGTCACTTTGATGCGCGATCATCTCGCAGGCGGCGGCATCCTGATCGCCGCCACCCACACCCCGCTCGGCATCGATGTCGGGGAAATGCGGATGGGGGCCGCGTCATGACCGCGCTCTCGGCACTGATTCGGCGCGACATCCGGATTGCGCTGCGCGTCGGCGGCGGCGCGCTGATCGGCGTGTTGTTCTTCCTCACCGTCACCGTGCTGATGCCGTTCGCGGTCGGGCCGGACCTCGCGCTGCTGACGCGGCTGGGACCCGCGATCCTCTGGCTCGGCGCGCTGCTGGCGAGCCTTCTGACGCTGGACCGGCTGTTCATGGCCGACCACGAGGACGGCTCGCTGGATCTCATCGTGATGAGCCGGACGCCGCTGGAACTCGCCTGCGCGGCGAAGGCGCTGGCGCATTGGCTTGCTGCCGGCCTGCCGCTGATCGTGGCGACGCCCGTGCTCGGGCTGCTGCTCAATCTCGATGGCACCGCGACCTTGGCGGTGGCGCTGACGCTGCTGGCGGGAACCCCCGCGCTCACCTTCACCGGCATGATCGGGGCGGCGCTCGCCGTCACGTTGCACCGCGGCGGGCTGCTGCTGGCCGTGCTCGTGCTGCCGCTATCGATTCCGGTGCTGATTTTCGGCGTCGCGGCCTCGCAAGCCGCGATCACGGGCCCGCTGTCGTTCGGAACCCCATTCTCGATCCTGTGCGCGCTGTCGCTGGTGAGTTTCGTGGTCGGGCCTTTTGCCGCAGCCGCCAGCCTGCGGCATGGGCTGGATTGAGGTCAATCAACTCTTCACGAGAGGTTTTGGGCCAATTGCTTGCGACGCCGGCCGCGACTATCAGAGAAAGCCATGAGCCTGATCGACCTTGCCAACCCCACGAAATTCCTCGCGCTGACCGCGCGCGTGCTGCCGTGGCTGGCGGGCGCGACCGCGATCCTGCTGCTGATAGGGCTCTACCAGTCCGCGATGGCGCCGGACGATTACCAGCAGGGCGCGACAGTCAAGATCATGTTCATCCACGTGCCGAACGCGTGGCTGTCGATGTTCGTCTGGGGCATCATGAGCATCGCCTCGCTCGGCACGCTGGTCTGGCGACATCCGCTCGCTGACGTCGCGGCAAAGGCTGCAGCCCCGATCGGCGCCGCCTTCACCTTCCTCGCCCTCGTCACCGGCTCGCTATGGGGCCGGCCGATGTGGGGGACCTATTGGGAATGGGACGCCCGGCTCACCTCGGTCCTGATCCTGTTTTTGATGTATCTCGGCCTGATCGCGCTGTGGCGCGCGGTGGAGGATCCCTCGCGCGCGGCGCGCGCCGCTGCGGTGCTGACGCTGGTCGGCGCGATCAACATCCCAATCATCAAGTTCTCGGTCGACTGGTGGAACACGCTGCACCAGCCGGCATCCGTGATCCGGATGGGCGGGCCGACGCTGGATAATGCCTTCCTGATTCCGCTCCTGGTGATGGCGGTCGCATTCTCGCTGCTGTTCATCACGCTGCACCTGGCGGCGATGCGGAACGAAATCCTGCGCCGCAGGGTGCGCAGCCTGCAGATGATGCAGGCCAATCAAAAGGCGGCATGATGGCAGCGCTCGGCCCCTACGCCTCCTTCATTGCGACATCCTACGGGCTGGTAGCAGCCGTGGTGGTGCTGCTGATCGTCTGGATCTTTCTCGACTACCGCCAGCAGACGGCGCGGCTGCGCGAACTCGAGGCCAGCGGCATTGTCAGGCGCTCCGGGCGCAGCGCGGCGGAGATCTAGAGCATGATCCGGAAAAGGGGAAATCGGTTTTCCGAAAAGATCTCATGAGCGAACCCATTGCCGAAACCGCGCCGCGGAGCCGGCGCTGGCTGGTGGCGCTGCCGCTGGTGGTCTTTGCCGCCCTCGCCGCGCTATTCCTGCTGCGGCTCTATGGCGGCGATCCCTCGAGGATTCCATCGGCACTGATCGGCCGGCCGGCGCCGCAAACCGCGCTGCCCGCGCTCGAAGGGTTGACCAGAGATGGCGCGCAGGTGCCCGGACTCGATCCCGCCGCCTTCAAGGGCAAGGTCAGCCTCGTCAATGTCTGGGCGTCCTGGTGCGTGCCGTGCCATGACGAAGCGCCGCTCTTGACCGAGCTCGCCAAGGACAACCGGCTGCAGCTCGTCGGCATCAACTACAAGGATGCGCCCGACAACGCCCGCCGCTTCCTCGGCCGCTACGGCAATCCGTTCAGCATCGTCGGCGTCGACGCCAACGGCCGCGCTTCGATCGAATGGGGCGTCTATGGCGTGCCCGAGACCTTCATCGTCGGACGCGAGGGCACCATCGTCTACAAGATGGTCGGACCGGTGACGCCGCAGAATTTCGACAGCGTGCTCAAAGTCGAGATCGAGAAGGCGCTGAAGGCCGGGACGTAGTTTTCTCCGTCATTCCGGGGCGTGCGTAGCACGAGCCCGGAATCCATTGGCCCGCGAGCGCAAATGGCAAAATGGATTCCGGGCTCACGCTACGCGTGCCCCGGAATGACGGGCGGAAAGACTACCCCTTGCTGACGTCCCCGGCCTCCGCCTCGCTCCGTTCCAGCGAGACCGGCTCGAGCTGGTAGCGCTTGATCAGCGGCATCTGGGTGACGGCAAACAGCATCGTCAGCGGCACCATGCCGAACACCTTGAAGGTGACCCAGAAATCGGTGGTCTGGGTGCGCCAGACGATCTCGTTCACCACGGCCATCGCCAGGAACCACAATGCCCAGCGGAAGGTGAGGATGCGCCAGCCATGCGGGGTGAGGTTGAACATCTGATCGAACATGATCGCGATGAAGGAACGGCCGAACAGCAAGCCGCCGCCCAAAATCGCGGCGAACAGCGTGTAGACGATGGTCGGCTTCATCTTGATGAAGGTCTCATCGTGCAGGATCAGCGTCAGCGTGCCGAACACGACGACAACCACCGCCGTGACGATCGCCATCAAGGGCACATGCCGCGTCACGAGGTAAGCCGCGATGATCGCAATCACCACGGCCACCATGAATACGCCGGTGGCGATGAACAGGTTCGACTTGGCATTGACGAAGAAGAAGATGAGCAACGGACCAAGCTCGGTTGCGAGCTTGAACAGAGGATGCGGTGCTTTCTTGTCCATTACTACTCGATCCCTGCGATCGCCCTGGCGAAATCGCGCGCGGTGAAGGGGGCAAGATCATCGACGCCTTCGCCGACGCCGATGAAATGCACCGGCAATTTGTGTTTCTCCGACAGCGCCACCAGAATGCCGCCCCGCGCGGTGCCGTCCAGCTTCGTCATCACGAGGCCGGTGACGCCAGCAGTACGGTGAAAGGCCTCGACCTGCGACAGCGCATTTTGTCCCACCGTGGCGTCGAGGACCAGCAGCACCGCATGCGGCGCCGTGGCATCGACCTTCCGGATCACGCGCACGACCTTTTCGAGCTCGTTCATCAATTCGGCTTTGTTCTGCAGCCGGCCGGCGGTATCGATCAGCAGCAGGTCGAGCTTCTGCTCCTTGGCCGCGCTGAGCGCATTGAAGGCGAGGCTCGCGGAATCCGAACCCTGGGCACCGGCGATGACGGGCGATTTGGTCCGTTCGCCCCAGATCTTGAGCTGCTCGATCGCGGCGGCGCGGAAGGTGTCACCGGCGGCCAGCATTACCTTGCGGCCTTCGGCGGAAAACTTCGCCGCGAGCTTGCCGATGGTCGTGGTCTTGCCGGAGCCGTTGACGCCGACCACGAGGACGACGAATGGTTTTTTCGCCGCATCGATCTCGAGCGGCTGGGCCACCGGCGCCAGCACCTTCTCGACCTCGGTTGCGACCACGGCCTTGACCTCGTCGGCGGAGATCTCCTTGTCGTAGCGTCCGGCGCCGACGGCGTCCGCGATGCGCACGGCGACATCGGTCCCGAGATCGGCGCGCAGCAGCACATCCTCGATATCATCGAGCATGGCGCGGTCGAGCTTGCGCTTGGTGACGAGGCCGGCAACGGCAGTGCCGATCGAACTCGAGGTCCGCTTCAGCCCGTTGGAGAGCCGCTTCCACCAGCTCAGTTTGGGTGCAGTGGTATCGTTCATGGCACGGGTGTGTTAGCCGTTTCGCCCCGCAAACGAAAGTCTCGACGCGTGAACGATGTTCCACAATTGACGCCGGCGGAAATCGAGGCCCGCGTGCTCCATCGCGACGGCCTGATGCTGGTGATCGACAAACCGGCCGGAATTCCGGTGCATCGTGGCCCAAAAGGCGGCGCCAACCTGGAAGCCTCGTTCGACGCGCTGCGTTTCGGCCTGCCGCGGCCGCCGGTGCTCGCCCATCGGCTGGACCGGGACACCTCGGGCTGCCTCGTCCTTGGGCGGCATCGCAAGGCGACCGCCTCGCTTGGCCTGTTGTTCAAGCACGGCAAGATATCAAAGACATATTGGGCCGTGGTCGAAGGCGGACCTGCCGAAGAGCAAGGCACGATCGATCTGCCGCTCGGCCGCAAGAACGCCGAACGCGGCTGGTGGCAGAAGCCGGACCCGGAAGGTCAAAAGGCCGTGACGAACTGGAAAGTCCTCGGCCGCGGCGACGGTCTCGCCTGGCTCGCGATGGAACCGGTCACCGGCCGCACCCATCAATTGCGCGTGCACGCTTCCGCCATGGGCTGGCCGATCTTTGGCGACAACATCTACGGCAACGGCCCGCGCTTCGGCGAGCCGCGCCTGCATCTGCACTCGCGCGAATTGGTGATCCCGATCTCGAAGAACAAGGACCCGGTGCGCGTGATCGCGCCGGCGCCCGAGCACATGCATGAGCGACTGCGGGCGTGCGGGTGGAGTGGGGAGTAGATACAGGGCTCGTCATGGCCGGGCTTGTCCCGGCCATCCACGTCGTGCCGTTTGAGAAAAAAGCAAGACGTGGATGCCCGGGACAAGCCCGGGCATGACGGAGAACTAGATAGTCAGCCTCGCACCATCGTGGCCACTGATCGCAAGCGCCCGCACCGCGCCCGGCGTTTCGCCACTGATCGCGACTGGCAAAAAGTGCTCCGTGCGGCCTTGCCTGTCGCTCTCGATCAGGACCTGACGCGTCGCACCGACTTCGGCGGCAAGCCGCTTGCGCAACGCCGCGTCCCCCACGGCGCGCAGTCGTCGCGCACGTTCCTTGATCTCTCCGCCTGCCACCTGCGGCATTCGGGCGGCCGGTGTGCCCGGGCGCTTGGAATACGGAAACACGTGCAGGAAAGTCAGGTCGCATTCCGCGACCAGATCCTGCGAGCGCGCAAACATGTCTTCCGTCTCGGTCGGAAAGCCCGCGATGATGTCGGCGCCGAACGCCATATCCGGCCGCAGCCGCCGCACCTGCGCGCAGAACGCAATCGCGTCCTGACGCGAGTGCCGCCGCTTCATCCGCTTCAGGATTAGATCGTCACCGGACTGCAGCGACAGATGCAGATGCGGCATCAGCCTGTCATCGTTGCCGATCACGTCGAGCAGATCGCGATCGGCCTCGATGGAGTCGATCGAGGAAATGCGCAGGCGCTGCAACTCCGGCACGTGCTTCAGGATCTGCCGCGTCAATGTGCCCAACTTGGGCGTGCCCGGCAGATCGGCGCCATAGCTGGTGAGGTCAACGCCGGTCAGCACGATCTCGACATGGCCGCGTTCGACCAGCGCGCGGACCTGATCGACCACCGCGCCCATCGGCACCGAGCGCGAATTGCCGCGGCCGAACGGGATGATGCAGAAGGTGCAGCGATGGTCGCAGCCGTTCTGCACCTGCACGAACACCCGCGGCAGGCCCTTCTGAAAACCTTCCAGCAGATGCGGCGCCATTTCCCTGACCGCCATGATATCGGCGACCGCGATCTTCTCGCTCGGTGCGACACCAAGGCCCGCATCGAACACCGCGCGTGCATCCTGCCAGGCTGCGCTTCGCGTCTTCTCATCATTGCCGATGACGCGATCGACTTCCGCCATGTCAGCGAACATCTGCGCTTGGGTCTGCGCCGCGCAGCCGGTGACGACGATGCGCGCTTCGGGGCGCTCGCGCTTCAACCGGCGGATCGATTGGCGCGCCTGCGCCACCGCCTCATTGGTAACCGCGCAGCTATTGATGACGATGGTGTCGGCAAGACCGGCGTTGTCAGCCTCGTGCCGGATCAGCTCCGATTCGAACGCATTCAGGCGACAGCCGAAGGTGATGACGTCGACGGTCATCTCAGGTGACGCTGGCGCTGGCGAACAGCGCAGGATCGAAGCGGCCTTCATATTCGAAGGTCGCCGTCCCCGTCATCAGCACGTGGTCGTCGCGCTCGCGCCATTCGATATTGAGCTTGCCTCCGGGCAGCGTGATCTCGACGGTACGACTGGCGCGCTTCAGCCGCGCCGCCGCCACCGCGGTCGCGCAGGCGGCCGAGCCGCACGCCTTGGTCAGGCCCGCCCCGCGTTCCCAGGTCCGGATCGTGATGTGGTCGGCATCGACGATATGGGCGAGCGTGATGTTGGCGCGCTCCGGAAAGATCGGATGATTTTCCAGAAGCGGCCCGAAGCCGGAAAGGTCATAGGCGTTGACGTCTTCCACCCAGAAGATCGCGTGCGGATTGCCCATGCTGACGACCGAGGGCGAATGCAGGATCGGCGCATCGATCGGTCCGATCTGCAATTCGATATAACGGGTGTCGCGAAACTCCTCGGCCAGCGGAATGTCCTGCCAGCCGAATTTCGGCGTGCCCATGTCGACGGTGTAGAGATCGGGCGCCGGGCCCTGCCAGCAATTGAGCAGCCCCGCCCGGGTCTCGAAGGTGGCGGCGGTCTGCCCGGTCTTCTCGAACACCCGGCGCACCACGCAGCGCATGCCATTGCCGCAGGCGCCGGCTTCCGAGCCGTCATTGTTGTAGATCTTGATAAAGGCTTCCGTCCCCTGCAGCCGCGGCGGCTGCAGCACCATGAGCTGGTCGTAGGGCACGCCGGCCGGGGCGGCCACCGCGCGGGCGTCCTCCGGCGCTACCTGAGCCTTCGAATCACGCATGTCGACCACGACGATCTCGTTGCCGATACCGTTCATCTTGGCGAATGCGTGGTTGGCGAGCGCGCTCATGGAATTTCCCAATTTATGCCTGCCTTATATGGCGAATGACGCCGAATTGGCCAGAGCATGGTCCGGACCCGGAGGGTGGCGCCCCCTGCAAAGCGGCGTCCATTTCCGAAAAAGATCCCGCTCAGACAGAAAGATGCAGCGGAATGATGTCGCGAAACGACGCTATTCATTCCGCACCCGCGGCCGCCCATGGCACAAGTGTCATGGGACGAAAGCGGAACTTGCGTGTTAGGACTATCGCGCCTTGCGGACGTCAGCCGGGACAAAAAGGCGGCCGCTCGGGATGGGGATGGAGAATATCAAGATGATTCGATTCAATGGTTTCCGCGGCGCATTGGTCGCATTGGTCCCGATAATCGCTATTGCCTGGGGCAGCGTGGCGCTGGCGCAAGCGCCGGCTCCAGCCGCCTCGCCTTCGCCGGCACCTTCGGCCTCGCCGGTGCCGCCTGCGCCCGCCCCCACTCCCGCGCCGCCGCCGGCCGAGACCAAATCGCCGGCCGACGCCCCTTCAACCGCCCAGAGTCCGACGCCCCCGGCCTCCGCGCCGGTGCAGACGGCCGACCCCTTCGGCGAGGAGTTCACGCTGGAGCCGAAGAAGGTTGTCATGGTGAAGGGCTCCGCCAACTGGGACTCGGCGTTCGACTCCCTGACCGATTCGCTGAAGGCGCTGACGGCGCTGCTTGAGAAGCAGAACATCAAGCCGACAGGCAATGCGATGATCGTCTACACCTCGACCGACGACACCGGCTTCACCTTCATCGCGGAAATCCCTGTCGACCAGGAGGTGAAGAACCTCGGCAAGAACATGAGCATGGGCAACTCGCCTGACGGCAAAGCCTTGAAGTTCGTCCACCGCGGATCCTACGACAATATGGACAACACCTACGAGGCGATCACCAATCACCTCGACGACAAGAAACTCGAAGCAAAAGACACCTTTATCGAGGAATACACCACCGATCCGCTGAAGACGGCGGAAGACAAGCTGGTGATCAACGTCTACGTCCCCCTGAAGTGAAGTGAAGTGAAGCGAATGAAACAGCTCGTTGCCCTCGCGGCGCTGGCGCTGGCGGCATCGCCTGCCCTGGCGCAGACGGTCCCGCCTCCTGCGATTTCCGTCAACGGCGAAGCCACCATCTCGGCAGCGCCCGACCAGGCCGAGATCGACGCCGGCGTAACCTCGGAAGCCAAGACCGCGCGCGAGGCGTCCGACATCAACAACGCCGCAATGGGCAAGGTGCTGCTGGCGCTGAAAGGCGCCGGCATCGATGAGAAGGACTACCAGACCTCGCGATTGTCGCTGCAGCCGCAATATCCGTCGGCGCAAAGCCGGCCCGGACCGGCAACGATTTCCGGCTATCGCGCCACCAATCGCGTGATCATCAAGGTGCGCGACATCACCAAGATCGCGGGCCTGATCGATGTCCTGGTTGGCGCCGGCGCCAATGAGATCGGCGGTATCGGCTTCTTGGTCTCGCAGGCGTCAAAACTGCTCGATGACGCACGCGAAAAGGCCGTCGCCGACGCGCGTCGCAAGGCGGAAATCTACGCCAGGGCGGCCGGCGTCACGCTTGGCGATGCACTCAGCGTCACGGAAGGCGGACCGCCGACGCCCCTCTTCCGCGGCAAGATGGCCGCGCCAATGGCAGCCGCAGCGCCGGTTGCGCCGGGCGAGGAGACGCTGTCGGTCTCGGTGAACGTGTCCTGGGCGATCAAGCCGAAGCAGTAAGCAAGCCGAACCAATTGGGCTGTCGTCCCGCGCTCGGCCGGGACGACGTTAGATCTCGAACACCTGTCCCGGCTTCAGGACCGCGAATTTGTCCCGCGGCACTTCCGCCTGGTCCAGGGCCTCGCCGAGCGCGATCACCGGCGCATCGATGGCCTCATCGGTCAGCTGGAACGTGCCGTGGTGATGCGCCAGCGCCTGCGCGGCGCCGCAATCGGCCAGCGCCTTCACCGCATCTTCCGGATTCATGTGCTGGTCACGCATGAACCAGCGCGGCTCATAGGCGCCGATCGGCAGGATCGCGAGGCGCAGCGGGCCGTGCGCCTCGGCGACACGGCGAAAATGCCCGCCATCGCCATAGCCGGAATCGCAGACGATGTAGAGCTTGCCAACCGGCGTCTCCAGCACGAAGCTCGCCCACAGCGCCTTGTTGCGGTCGAGCAGCCCACGCGCCGACCAGTGCCGGGTCGGCACCAGCGTCACCGCGAGGCCGTTGCCAAGCTCGACACGATCCTGCCAGTCGAACGCTTCGGCTTTGATCGCGCGATCCGCCTCGCGCATGGTGACGTCGTTGCCGAGCGGCGTGACCACGCGCGGCGAGAACTTCGCCGCCAGCTTCGACAGCGTCGCGATATCGAGATGATCGTAATGGCCGTGCGATACCAGCACGACATCGATCTCGGGCAGCGCCTCGAAGGCGATGCCGGGATCATTGCGTCGCTTCGGTCCCGCCCAGGAGAACGGCGAGGCGCGCATCGACCACACCGGGTCGACCAGTATATTGAGACCGGCGGCCTGGATCAGCCAGCTCACATGGCCGACAAAGGACAGCCGCACCTTGTCGCCCTCGACCCGCGGCGGCGGCGTATCGGCGTGAGGACTTGGCACCCAGTCCGGCCAGGCCACGCGCTTCCGCTCGCCGTCGAACTGCCAGCGCAGCACCTCAGCCAGTTTCTTGGGCGGCGCGCCGTGCGGATCGAAGAAGCGCAAGCCATCGAAATGATCGGAGACGGGGCCGTCATAGGTCTTCATGCGGTCGATCCAAGCAGACGGCACGCCCACTACGGCGGCAGTACCGGCGAGCAGTCCAAAAATGCGGCGACGGGTGATGGGCACGGGCCTGTATCACGGGTAGTGACGTGGGAATTTATATGGCGGTGAGTACATAAATCGGAACCGATGACCGAAACATAAGTACTTTCATGTCTTTACGGGTTCAATTCGGATCACCTCACCCGACTTTTCCTTGACTTTCGGCCCCAGTGGGGGTTTAACGCCGCCACTTTCTCGGAAAGATCGTTCTTTTCGACCCGCCGACCGGCCCATCGAGACCGGAGGTCAACGCCCGACAGCGCTGTGCGCCCTCGGGCGCGAAAGTGTTTGGAAGACCGTCTTTTGGCAGATCGTCTTGGCGTTCTGCGTCGGGACACCTAGGTGGTCATCACCCGCGAAGGCGGGTGATCCAGTAACCGGCCGCGTTCGTTTTGATGCGAGGTCCCGGCGTACTGGATACCCCGCCTTCGCGGGGTATGACGGACAAAGAGTTAAGGCAGCGCCTATAACAGGCAAAGGACAACGGCATTGTTCGACAATCTGTCGGAAAAGCTTGGTGGCATCCTTGATCGGCTGACAGGGCGCGGTGCACTCACCGAAAAGGATGTCGACGCCGCGATGCGCGAAGTGCGCCGCGCGCTGCTCGAGGCCGACGTCGCGCTCGAGGTTGTCAGGAGTTTCATCGAGCGCGTGCGCGAGCAAGCGGTCGGCGCCACCGTCGTCAAGTCGGTCACGCCAGGCCAGATGGTGGTCAAGATCGTCCATGACGAGCTGGTCGCCACGCTCGGTTCCGACGGCCAGACCATCGACCTCAACACGGTGCCGCCGGTTCCGATCATGATGGTCGGCCTGCAGGGTTCCGGTAAAACGACCACCACCGCAAAGCTCGCCCGCCGCATGGTCCAGCGCGACAAGCGCAAGGTGCTGATGGCGTCGCTCGACGTCTATCGTCCGGCGGCGATGGAGCAATTGGCCGTGCTCGGCCGCGACCTCGACATCCCGACGCTGCCGATCGTCGCCGGCCAGAAGCCGCCACAGATCGCACGGCGCGCGATCGAGGCCGGCAAGCTCGGCGGCTATGACGTCGTGCTGCTCGACACCGCGGGCCGCACCACACTCGACGAAGAGATGATGCAAGAGGCGGCCGAGATCAAAGCCGCCACCAATCCGCATGAAGTGCTCCTGGTCGCGGACTCCCTGACCGGCCAGGACGCGGTCAATCTCGCGCGCTCGTTCGACCAGCGCGTCGGGCTGACCGGCATCGTGCTGACGCGCGTCGACGGCGATGGCCGCGGCGGCGCCGCGCTGTCGATGCGCGCGGTGACCGGCAAGCCGATCAAGCTGATCGGTACCGGCGAAAAGACCGACGCGCTGGAGGACTTCCATCCGAGCCGCATCGCCGGCCGCATCCTCGGCATGGGCGACGTGGTGTCGCTGGTCGAGCGTGCCGCCGCCAACATCGATGCGGAGAAGGCCGCGCGCACCGCCGAGCGGATGCGCAAGGGCCAGTTCGACCTCAACGACATGCGCGAGCAGCTCATGCAGATGGCGAATATGGGCGGCATCAGCGGCCTGATGGGCATGATGCCCGGCATTGCGAAGATGAAGAACCAGATCGCCGCCGCCGGGATCGACGACAAGATCCTGAAGCGCCAGGTCGCGATCATCGATTCGATGACGCGGCAGGAGCGCAAGAACCCGGACATCCTCAAGGCCAGCCGCAAGAAGCGCATCGCCGCAGGCGCAGGGCAGAACGTCGAGCAGGTCAACAAGCTGCTCAAGATGCACCGGAACATGTCCGACATGATGAAGGCCATGGGTTCGGGCAAACGCGGCCCGCTCGCCGGCATCGCGCAGGCGATGGGTTTTGGCGGCGGCATGAAGCCACCTTCGCCGGAAGAGATGAAGGCGTTGGCCGAGAAGATGCAGGGCGCGCCCGGTGGCGGCCTGCCAAACCTGCCGAAGGAACTCCCCGTCGGGCTGCGCCAGGGCCTGCCGAACGTGCCAGGGCTCACCGGCCTCAGCGGCAAGCCGACACTGCCGGGCCTCGGCGGCTTTCCGGGGAAGAAGAAATGACGTCTCTCGTCATTGCGAGGAGCGAAGCGACGAAGCAATCCACGCCTCCACATGCGGCGCTATGGATTGCTTCGCTTGCGCTCGCAATGACGGCGTAACTGACCAATATCCAAATCAAACCATTCATCAGGAGAACTAAATGTCTGTCGTTATCCGTCTTGCGCGCGCCGGCACCAAGAAGCGTCCGGTCTATCACGTCGTCGTCGCCGACTCGCGCTTTCCGCGCGACGGCCGCTTCATCGAGCGGCTCGGCCACTTCAATCCGCTGCTGCCGAAGGACAGCGAGGCGCGGCTGAAGCTCGACATGGACAAGGTGAAGGCCTGGCTCGCCAAGGGCGCGCAGCCGTCGGACCGCGTCACCCGCTTCCTCGATGCGGCCGGCGTCGTGAAGCGCGCGCCGCGCAACAACCCGGAAAAGGCCGTGCCGCGCAAGGAGCGGAAGGCCCAGGCCGAAGCCGCCGCGAAGGCGTAAGCTTTTCGGCGCACGACGGTGTCCACACCGGTTTGCGTCGCTCGGATCGGCGCTGCGCATGGCGTGCGCGGCGCCGTTAAGCTTTGGACCTTCACCGAAGACCCGCTGGCCGTGAAGCATTACGGCCCGCTGACGACCAAGGACGGCACGCGCCAGTTCGAGGTCGCGCATGTCCGCGAGGCGAAGGATCATCTGGTCGCGACGTTCAAGGACGTATCTACGCGCGAAGAGGCCGAGCGGCTGAACGGGCTCGAGCTCTACGTTCCGCGCGAGCGATTGCCCGAAACGGACGACGACGAATACTACCACGCCGATCTGATCGGCCTTGCCGCTGTCACGACCGCCGACCAGCCGCTTGGCAAGGTCGTTGCGATCCATAATTTCGGCGCCGGCGACATCATCGAAATCGCACCGCCGCAGGGCGCGACCATGATGCTGCCGTTCACCAACGCAGTGGTGCCGACCGTCGATCTCGCCGCCGGACGGGTCGTCGTCGAATTGCCTGAAGAGATTGACGGCGAGGAACCCTCCTCGAGTCGTCCCCGCGAAGGCGGGGACCTATAACCACAGCTATCCGTCGTTGCATTGGCTGGTGCGACAGCTACTCGCACCATAGGCGCCTGGGGCTATCGGTCCCGGCCTTCGCCGGGACGACGATCTACGCAACGTCTCGACCTCATGGTTGTGGTACCGTAACGGAACCCGATGACCGATCTGACCATATGGCGCGCCACCGTCCTGACCCTGTTCCCGGAGATGTTTCCCGGGCCGCTCGGCGTCAGCCTTGCCGGCAGAGCACTCGCCTCCGGGCTATGGGCTCTGGAAACGCGGGACATCAGGGATTCTGCGACCGACAGGCACCGCAGCGTGGACGACACCCCCGCCGGCGGCGGGCCGGGCATGGTGCTCCGTGCCGACATCCTGGCCGCCGCCATCGATGCCACCGAGATCGCGCCGAACCGGCCACGGCTCTTAATGAGCCCGCGCGGTCGGCCACTGACCCAGTCCCTGGTTGCGGAACTCGCGTCCGGCCCAGGTCCCCTCATCGTCTGCGGCCGTTTCGAGGGGGTCGATGAGCGGGTAATCGAGGCGCGCGGCCTTCAGGAGGTCTCGATCGGGGATTATGTGCTCTCGGGCGGAGAAATCGCCGCCATGGCCCTGATTGACGCCTGCGTGCGGCTGTTGCCGGGGGTGATGGGCAAGCAGGCCTCCGGGGAGGACGAAAGCTTCTCAGAAGGACTACTGGAATACCCTCAATTTACCCGCCCGCAGGAGTTCGAGGGCCGGCCGATCCCGGAAATCCTCACGTCAGGCGATCATGCCAAGGTTGCAGCTTGGCGTCAGGCCCAATCCGAGGCTCTGACCCGGGCCAGGCGGCCGGACTTATGGGCCGCGCGGCACGGCACAAAAAACACGACAGACGGGTGACAAAGCCTCCGCTTTGCCTTATAGGAGCGCCCAAATCCGCAATCAGGATAGACCGAATTCTTGCGCAGCCCGCGTCGGTGCTGGGCGCGCCTCCGATGGAGATTTCAATGAACCTCATCCAGCAGCTCGAAAAAGAGCAGTACGACAAGCTCGCTGCGACCAAACAGATCCCGGAATTCGCGCCCGGCGACACCGTAATCGTCAACGTCAAGGTGGTCGAAGGCGATCGCACCCGCGTGCAGGCCTATGAAGGCGTCTGCATCGGCCGTTCGGGCTCCGGCCTCAACGAGAGCTTCACGGTGCGCAAGATCTCCTATGGCGAGGGCGTGGAGCGCGTCTTCCCAGTGATGTCGCCGATGATCGACTCGATCAAGGTGGTGCGCCGCGGCAAGGTGCGTCGCGCCAAGCTTTATTATCTGCGCGGCCTGCGCGGCAAATCTGCCCGCATCGTCGAGAAGCAGGACAAGCAGGATCGCGCCGCCGCGGTCAACGAGTAATCCCATCCGACCAACTCGGATGCGACCAAGAGCGCGGGGCCGGTCCCCGCGCCTTTTTTGTTATCGCCGTCACAGCGGATGCTGGCGTCACCCCTCATCCTGAGGAGCGCGGAACGCGCGTCCCGAAGGATGAGGCCCCGCCGGTGGCGGGCTCCTCAGGGTGAAGGTCACGTAATCGCGCATATGGCGCATCCTGACGCGCGTTGAAAGCACTCGCGATTCCGGATTGGCCTGCTATATATTTGTAGAATGGTTCCAGATCAGACCAGCATCGAGCCCATCAAGCGCGTCGTGATCGACGATCGCTCGCGGCTGCCTGGCCGGTTCTTCGGGCGCTTTGCGACCTCGGCGACGTCGGAGCTTACGCGCGCAGCTTGATGCTGCGCCGTCCCTTCGTTTGCCCCGGCGCCTAACCGCGCCGATCCGCTATCACAACATCGCTGGAGCTGATGCTCATGTCCAAACCGATCACCCTGTATGACAAGATCTGGAACGACCATCTGGTGCACGAAGCCGAAGACGGCACCTGCCTGATCTATATCGACCGCCATCTGGTGCACGAAGTCACCTCGCCGCAGGCGTTCGAAGGCCTGCGCACCGCTGGCCGCAAGGTCCACGCGCCGCAAAAGACGCTGGCCGTCGTCGACCATAACGTGCCGACCACCGACCGCACCAAGCCAAACCCCGACCCTGAAAGCATCGAGCAGATCAAGGCGCTGGCCGAGAACGCCAAGGAATTCGGCATCGAATATTACAACGAGTTCGACAAGCGCCAGGGCATCGTCCACGTCATCGGCCCCGAGCAGGGCTTCACCCTGCCCGGCACCACCATCGTCTGCGGTGACAGCCACACCTCGACGCATGGCGCGTTCGGCGCACTCGCGCACGGCATCGGCACGTCCGAAGTCGAGCATGTGCTCGCGACGCAGACGCTGATCCAGAAGAAAGCCAAGAACATGCGCGTCACCGTCGACGGCAAATTGCCCGAAGGCGTGACCGGCAAGGACATCATCCTCGCCATCATCGGCGAGATCGGCACCGCCGGCGGCACCGGCTACGTGCTGGAATATGCCGGCGAGGCGATCCGCGCACTGTCGATGGAAGGCCGCATGACCGTCTGCAACATGTCGATCGAAGGCGGCGCGCGCGCCGGCCTGGTCGCGCCCGACGAGAAGGCGTTCGACTTCCTGCGCGGTCGTCCGAAGGCACCGAAGGCCGAGGCCTGGGATGCGGCGCTGCGCTATTGGGAGACGCTGCGTTCCGACGAGGGCGCGCATTTCGATCACGAACTCCGGCTGGACGCAGCGAAGCTGCCGCCGATCGTGACCTGGGGCACCTCGCCGGAGGATGTCATCTCGGTTACCGGTTTCGTGCCAGATCCCGACAAGATCGCGGACGAGGCCAAGCGTCTCTCCAAGCATCGCGCGCTGAAATATATGGGCCTGACAGCGGGCACGAAGATCACCGACATCAAGCTCGACCGCGTCTTCATCGGCTCCTGCACCAACGGCCGCATCGAGGATCTGCGCGCCGCGGCCAAGATCGCTGAAGGCAAGACGGTGAATGCCAACGTCAACGCCATGATCGTGCCGGGCTCCGGCATCGTGAAGGAGCAGGCGGAGGCGGAAGGTCTCGACAAGATCTTCATCAAGGCCGGCTTTGAGTGGCGCGAGCCGGGCTGCTCGATGTGCCTTGCCATGAACCCGGACAAGCTGAAGCCGGAGGAGCGCTGCGCCTCCACCTCGAACCGCAACTTCGAGGGACGCCAGGGCTTCAAGGGCCGCACCCATTTGGTGTCGCCGGCAATGGCGGCCGCCGCGGCAATCGCCGGCCACTTCGTCGACGTGAGGGACTGGCGCTAACCGCCTTCGTTCAAGCTCGATCGATCCCGGAAACGCCTCGTTAAGCGACGAGGCGCAAACTTGCTCCTTGCGAATGCATCGTTTCGCAAGGAGCCAGCCATGGCCGACAAGCGCGAATATGTCGATATGATCAGCGAGGCGACGCGCCAGAGCCGGCGCCGAACCATGCCGCGCGTGATCGATCCAATGCCGCAGGCGAAAGAGACCTCGCGCCTCAGCCACTGGCCGCCGGACCGCTGGGCGCAATGGCGGGTGGAGAATCTGACGCCGTGGAAGCTGAAGTCCTGGAAGTTCAGGGACTGGGACTGATGCACCGCACCGATTTGAGAGGTCGATTTCGCGACTGACTTGTCACGCCCGGGCTTGACCCCGGGCGTCCACATCTCCTGCGGTTCGCTGCTACGTGCCCAACGATGATTGCGCCGCGTCAGCGGCGCGTCGTCGCGCATGTTCGGTCGCTCCTGTCACGACGTCAGAGATAACGAAGTGAACGCCCTATAATACGAAGCGTGCGACGCGGTCGCCCTCTGCTGGGAGGCTTTCCGTCTTCACCACCACCACGGGTCATGCCGGAAGCCGAATGCGTACGGGACCAGCCTGTCATATGGATATGGTCGGAAGTAGTAAGGCTCCGTGTAAGTGCGAACGTAAGGCTGATAGGGCCTGTAATAGAAGCCCGCATAGGACCGATCAACGTTTCGGTAGTATGGCCTGTAGCGGCGGGCGCTGAGATCCGTGGCTTTGCCTGTGTCGGCCGTTTCCGTGACGATCCGCTGCTGCGCTGCTGCCCTCGTCGTCAGCGACGGCGTTGATGCCAATGCCAATACACCGACGACGAGCGCGATACCGATCCAACTTTTCATGACAGGACTCCTTGAAGCAATCGGGCGGGCGATAAGGAAGCCATCATGCCGATTTCGCGGCCAAAATCAAAACAGGCCCGTTGCTAACGGGCCTGTGCGCTCTGCGTTGAATGCCGCGTGCCTGTTAGCGGCGCCAGTGGCGGCGAGGATGCGGGCGGTGCCAACGGTGATGGCGGCGGGGCTGCCAGCGCACTTCGGTCGTCCCCGACATCTGCTTCGGAGCATCCTGAACCGCCGCAGCAGCGCCGGGGCTGTTCAGCGAGAGCGCGTGAGCATGCTCGCCCGGCACGGCAAGAGCAAGCAGTGAACCGGCGGCAACCAGCCCCAGAAGTTTTGTCACTTTCATTTTTTTGTTCTCCCGAACGTCCTCGGATGTCACGTCTGCAACCATCGATTCGAATCGAGTGAGGCTGCCGCGACGCAGGTCGCAAGCAGAAGCGGACGACGTGAATGTGGAGGGAATGAATCTGCGCCGCGGACGTGAACGCAGGACTGCGCGTTTCAGTTCCCTGACAAAGTCAGGAATTCTGGCCGCCCGCGGTATTGGCGATCGGCGATGCGGCTAGAGCTGATCCGGAAAAGTGGAGACCGGTTTTCCGAAAAAGATCATGCTCAAACAAAGAGCTAGAGCGGGATGACGATTCGAAGAAAGTCATCACGCTCCAGCGGGAAGCTAACCGGGACGCCAGTAGCAGTGCATGCGCGGTGTGATCACGGTCCCGCTCGGCCGGTATTCCTGCACATAGTGGGCAGTGCAATCGCGCACGGCGTTCGGGCCCGGATTGTAGCGCGGAATGACATCCGGTTCCCAGTGATCCTGGCGGTAGATCGGAATCCGTCGCAGCGGCCGCCGACGTTGCGCGGAGGTCTCGGAAATGGTGGGCGTAGTCGCCTCCACAGCAGCCCTGGCCGATGGCGCCGTTTGCGCCTGCGCGCTCGCTACCGGCAGCGAGGCTCCCGCCAAAGCCGCCAGTAGCATTCCCATCACGATCCGCCGCATCACGCCCACCCAAAGTCCTGTTCGCGGGCCGTACGGTCTCCGATTGCCGCGACAAGGTCAACAGCGCTGGCGCCCTGTGCGAAACTCGCGCTAAACAGACGCCATGTGGACCACAGCCAAAGCGCCGTCGCTCGCCGAAATGGAGGTCATGGCGCATGACGTTTTCGAGCGCCTGCCCCAGCGTTTTCGCAGTCTTTGCGAAGGCGTGATTATCCGCGTCGACGATTTCCCGACCGACGAAGTCATGGACGAGATGGGCTGCGAAAGCGAATTCGACCTGCTCGGCCTGTTCCAGGGCATAGGTCTGCCGCACCAGAGCCATGGCGACATCCCGCATTTGCCCAACATGATCTGGCTCTACCGCCGGCCGATCCTCGACTATTGGGCCGAGCACGAGGAGACGCTGGGCCACATCGTCCGCCACGTCCTGGTCCATGAGATCGGCCACCATTTCGGCCTTTCGGACGCCGATATGGAGGCGATCGAGGCTGCCGCAGGCTAGGATTGCGTAAATTGGCCTTTTTTCAGGGGGTTTTTCGGGATAGATAACCCCTATCCCACCTTGAACCGGGAAGTGCGATCGATGGAAAAATTTACCAAGCTGGAGGGCGTCGCGGCGCCATTGAAGATCATCAATGTCGACACTGACATGATCATCCCCAAGCAGTACCTGAAGACCATCAAGCGCACCGGCCTTGGCAAGGGGCTCTTCTCGGAGCAACGCTACAAGGACGATGGCAGCGAGAATCCCGACTTCGTGCTGAACAAGCCGGCCTATCGCAATGCCAAGGTCCTGGTCGCCGGCGACAATTTCGGCTGCGGCTCGAGCCGCGAGCACGCACCTTGGGCGCTGCTCGATTTCGGCATCCGCTGCGTGATCTCGACCTCGTTCGGCGACATCTTCTACAATAACTGCTTCAAGAACGGCATCCTGCCGATCCGCGTTGCCCAGGAAGACCTCGACAAGCTGTTCGACGACGCTGAGCGCGGCGCCAATGCGACGCTGACGATCGACTTGGCGAACCAGGAAATCCGCGGTCCCGACGGCGGCGCCGTGAAGTTCGAGATCGACCCGTTCCGCAAGCACTGCCTGATCAACGGTCTCGACGATATCGGGCTGACGATGGAGAAGAAGTCGTCGATCGACGACTACGAGGCCAAGGCCAGCCGCGAGCGCGCCTGGGCCTGATCTTTCCGCTCCGGATCATGCTCTAGAGGGACGGCGCATGCGTCCGGACGTCGTTAGCTTCTGGCACGGTCCGCTCGACCGGCTGCGGCTGACCTGCCTGCGTTCGCAGGTCGCGGCCGGTCACAAGGTCACCGTCTACAGTTTCGATCCGCTGCCCGGCCTGCCCGACGGCGTCGGCAATGCGGAGGCCGAGGCAATCCTGCCGCATGCGTTCTCCGAGAAACTGCGCCCGCCGGGGCCGGACGGGAGCTGGCACGGCTGGACCATCCTGCAGTTCAGCGATTTCTTCCGCATGCGGCTGATGACTGAGCGCGCTGGCGTTTGGCTCGATGCCGATGTGCTGCTGCTGAAGCCGATCGAGATCGATCCGGCCAAGCCTTACTTTGCGTGGGAGCGGCCGCGCCAGCTCGGCAACTCCGTGCTTTATCTGCCACCGGACGATCCGATCGTGCGCGCCTTCGAAGGATTGATGAAGCAGGAGGAGCTGACGCCGGAGTGGCTCGCGCTTCGTCATCGCGTCGTCTTCGCGCTGCGACGCCTGCGCGGCGTTTCCGACCGTCTCTCCGATATCCGGATCTCGCTCTACGGCCCGCCGGCGATCACCGCGCTCGCCCGCCGCGCAGGGGAGTTGCAATACGCCCTGCCGAAGCAGTCATTTTACGCCGTGCACGCCGAACCGAAATTGTTCTTCGAACCGCGCGACTTCTCGAAACTGCTCGGCAACCCCGACGTCATCGGCCTGCACATCTCGCCGAAAGGCCGCGGCCGCGAAGCGCCGATCCCGGGCAGTCTCTACGCGTGGGCGGCGGAAAAATTTCGCTAACCGTCGTCTCAACCCTTCATTGCTGCGATCGCATCCGCGATTGCGATCGTGCGGCGCGCCATCTCGGCGTGGAGTCGCTCCACCATGCGGCCGTCGATCTGGATCGCGCCGCGCGAGGCATTCTCCGGCTTGTCGAACGCGGCGAGGATCTTGCGGGCTTCCGCCACTTCTTCCGCCGGCGGGGTGAAGATCGCGTTGCAGGCTTCGATCTGGCCCGGATGGATCAGTGTCTTGCCGTCGAAACCGAGATCGCGCGCTTGTGCGCATTCGGCGGCAAAGCCATCGACATTGGCGAAATCGCTATAGGGACCGTCGAGGATCTCCAATCCGTGCGCGCGCGCCGCCAGGATGCAATGGGTGATCATCGGAATCATGATCGCACGGCCCGGCTGCATCTTGATCCGCGTCTCCCGCGAAATGTCGTTCGGGCCGAACACGAAACCCGCAAGCCGGGTTTCGGAATCCTTTGAGGCCGCGGCGAGTTCCTCGGCATGCAGCACCGCACGCGCGGTCTCGATCATGGCCCAGACCCGGATCGAGGCAGGCGCGTTGATGTCGCTCAGGCGGTCGGCAATCGCATTGAGGTCGTCGACGCTGGAGACCTTGGGAACCAGGATGCCGTCGGGCTGCGCCTTGCCGGCCATGCCGATGTCGTCGACCCACCACGGCGTGTCGAGGCCGTTGATCCGGACCAGCACCTCGCGCTTGCCGAAGCCCTTGGCCGCCACAGCCGCAGCAATCTGGTCCCGCGCCAGGCCCTTGGCGTCCGGCGCCACCGAATCCTCGAGGTCGAGGATGAGACCGTCGGCCGGCAGGTTGCGCGCTTTCTCCAGCGCCCGCGCGTTGGATCCGGGCATAAACAACAGGCTGCGGCGCGGACGGGTCATGGTCGTTTCCTTTCGGTCGTTTCCATCCCGCCTATCATTTCGGCCATCGCTCCGAAAGCCTTGTTCCGGTCATCGGCTTGTGGTTAGGCAAGGGCATGGAGCTCTTCCCGAAAAATCTGCTCGACGGCTACCGGGCTTTCGCCACGCAGCGGCTGCCCACGGAACAATCCCGCTACCGCGAATTGTCCGTGCGCGGCCAGTCACCCGAAGTGATGGTGATCGGCTGCTGCGATTCCCGCGTCTCGCCGGAAGTGATCTTCGACGCCGGGCCGGGTGAATTGTTCGTGGTGCGCAACGTCGCCAACCTGGTTCCGGTCTACCAGCCCGACAGCGGCGCCCACGGCGTCTCGGCGGCGCTGGAATATGCCGTCAGCGTGCTCAAGGTGAAGCACATCGTCGTGCTTGGCCATGCCCAATGCGGTGGCATCCGCGCCTTTATCGATAAAATCCAGCCGCTGTCGCCCGGCGACTTCATCGGCAAATGGATGCAGATGTTCATCAAGCCCGGCGAGATAGTCGAGCAGCGCGAGCATGAGACGATGCAGGATTTCACCATCCGGATCGAGAAAGCCGCGGTGTTCCGCTCGCTGGAGAACCTGATGACGTTCCCGTTCGTGCGCGAGCGGGTGCAGAAGGGCGAGACGAGCCTGCACGGCGCCTATTTCGGCGTCGCCGAAGGCTCGCTGTTCGTGCTCGACCGGACGACGAAGGAATTCGTGAGTGCGCGTATGGCGGGTAGCGAGTAGCGTAATTCCACTCGCTATTCGCTACTCCCTATTCGCCAATCAACCTAATCCGCCCCGTGGCCGGCGCCCCAGCGGTCCGACAACGCCAGGATCAGGGTCGAGATCACGAACACCAGGTGGATGCCAACCAGCCATCCGAGCTTCTGCGCGTCGAAGATCGCATCGATGTTCAGGAAGGCCTTCAGCACCTGGATCGCCGAGATCGCCACGATCGAGGACAGCAGCTTCTGCTTCAGGCCGCCGAAATCGACCTTGGTCATCCATTCCGGCCAGTCCGGATGGCCGGCGGGATCGATCCGGGACACGAAGTTCTCATAGCCCGAGAACACCACGATCAGGATCAGATTGCCGGTCAGCGACACGTCGATCAGTGAGAGCACGCCGAGGATGATGTCGGATTCCTTGGCGTACGGCACGTGCAGGATGAATTCCCACAGCAGCGCGACGAATTTGTAGAGCAGCACGGCGAGGCTGACGACGAGACCGAAATAGAACGGCGCCATCAGCCAGCGGCTGTTGAAGATCAGGCTTTCGAAGCCGATCTCAACGCGTTTCAGCCTGGGATCAGGCCGATAGGGAACCGGCTCGTCGGTCATCGATTCCGGCTCCCCGGTCATTCACCAATCGCGACTCTCAGGCCGCCTTCTTCTTGGCGGTGAGCAGCTTTCGGTTGATCAGGCATTCGGCGATCTGGATCGCATTCAGCGCGGCGCCCTTGCGCAGATTGTCCGACACGCACCACAGCACGAGCCCGTTCTCCACCGTCGCGTCCTCGCGGATGCGGCTGATATAGGTGGCGTCCTCGCCCGCAGCCTCATAGGGCGTGACGTAGCCGCCGGGCTCCTGCTTGTCGATGACGAGACAGCCCGGCGCATTGCGCAGGATGTTGCGCGCCTCATCCGCCGAGATCGGGTTCTCGAACTCGATGTTGACGGCTTCCGAATGGCCGACGAAGACCGGCACGCGCACGCAGGTCGCGGAGAGCTTGATCTTGGGATCAAGAATCTTCTTGGTCTCCGCCATCATCTTCCACTCTTCCTTGGTGTAGCCGTCCTCCATGAACACGTCGATGTGCGGGATGACGTTGAAGGCGATGCGCTTGGGGAATTTCTTGTTGATCAGCTCGTCATTGGTGTAGACGGCCTTGGTCTGTGAGAACAATTCGTCCATCGCGTCCTTGCCGGCGCCCGAGACCGATTGATAGGTCGAGACCACGACGCGCTTGATCGTCGCCTTGTCGTGCAGGGGCTTCAGCGCCACCACGAGCTGCGCGGTCGAGCAGTTCGGATTGGCGATGATGTTCTTCTTGGTGAAGCCCGCCGCCGCGTCCGCATTCACTTCCGGCACGATCAGCGGCACATCCGGATCCATGCGCCAGGCCGAGGAATTGTCGATCACGACCGCGCCGGCAACGCCGATCTTCGGCGACCATTCCTTCGACACCGCGCCACCCGCCGACATCAGGCAGATGTCGACATCGGAGAAGTCGTAATGCTCGAGCGCTTTGACCTTCAGGGTCCGATCGCCATAGGAGACGTCGACGCCGACGCTGCGGCGCGAGGCCAGCGCGACCACCTCGTCAGCCGGGAATTTGCGCTCGTCCAGAATGCCGAGCATTTCCCGCCCGACATTACCGGTCGCACCCACCACCGCGACTTTGTAACCCATCGTTCATTCTCCGAGGAAAAATGCTCGCCCGCGCAGTCTGGCGGATCAGGAAGCGCAGCGCTTCTATGCGAGAAACGCCGTTAAGACAACGTTAGTCGTAGCGCTTTGCTGGTCCGGCCGCCTCGCGCCGTGACGCTATGTAATCACTTAGAGGCCGGCCGCCATCGGTTGCGGCGCCGTCGATGATGGCGTTATCGCGGCAAGGCACTGGTTTTCATGAAACTTTTGCGCTTCCCGCGGCATTATTGCGCGCGGGTGTGGCGCATTTGACCTAGTTGCGACCGTTGCGCCAAGGCTACAATATGGCCAAATCAGATGGGCGATCTGCCAGCCCCGCGTGCGGGCACAGTGACGAGGATGAAATGACTGCCAAATTCCCTGCTGCGACCAAGCTCGCGGCATTTTTTGCCACCGCCGCGGCCGTGGCCGGTCTCCTCGCCAGCCCTGCCGATGCCCAGAGCAGGCGTCAGGACCAGCTCCGGTATGACCGCGACGGCCGGGTCACTTACGGAGGCCAGGGGCCCAACCGTTCCTACCAGCAGGGACCGCGCACCCGCGTCTTCGTGACCACCCGCTCCTGGCTCGATGCCGGCACCGAGGTGCTGCCGGGTGACCGCAAGTTCCAGGACTACGCCTTCCCGTCGCCGTTCGGGTACCCGGACTTCGCGCGGGAAAACCTCAATCGGCCGATCGACCGCCAGCCGCTCAACCCGCCGTCGGATTTGGGTGGCGAGCCGACCCGGTTCCCGCTGTATTGAGCTGACCCCACCTTGGTCGTCCCCGCGACGGCGGGGATCCATAGCCACAACTGCGCGTTGCGGCCCTAACTGCGGCCCCAGTCTTGCTTGATCACGTCCACCGGTGGTTATGGGTCCCGGCACAAGGCCGGGACGACACCGGTGTTACGGCCTAAGCGTGCAGCTTCTGCAATTCCTTCAGAATTGCTTCGCCCATCTGCGTGGTCGAGGCTGATGTCGCGCCTTCGGACTTGATGTCTGCGGTGCGCAGGCCGCTTGCGAGCACGGCGGCGATTGCGGCATCGAGCTTGTCGGCGAGCGCACCCATGTCGAAGGAGTAGCGCAGCGCCATCCCGAACGAAGCGAGCATCGCGATCGGGTTGGCAAGGCCTTGGCCTGCGATATCCGGCGCCGAGCCGTGCACCGGCTCGTACAGCGCCTTGCGCTTGCCGCTCTTGGCATCGGTCTCGCCGAGCGAAGCCGACGGCAGCATGCCGAGCGAGCCGGTGA
This sequence comes from Bradyrhizobium sp. Leo114, assembly GCF_055229415.2. Classification (NCBI taxonomy): domain Bacteria; kingdom Pseudomonadati; phylum Pseudomonadota; class Alphaproteobacteria; order Hyphomicrobiales; family Nitrobacteraceae; genus Bradyrhizobium; species Bradyrhizobium sp. Leo114. Next base: position 129,996 of record NZ_JBUYEN020000023.1, read on the forward strand.
GCATCGCCGCGATGTCGGACAGCATGTCGCCGAACAGATTATCGGTGACGATGACATCGAACTGCTTCGGCCATTTCACCAGCATCATGCCGCCGGAATCGGCGAGCTGATGCTCCAGCGTCACATCGGGGTATTCGCGCTTGTGCACCTGGGTGACGACCTCGTTCCAGAGCACGCCCGATTTCATGACGTTGCGCTTTTCCATCGAGGTCACCTTGTTGCGGCGCTTCTTGGCAAGGTCGAAGGCGACGCGGGCGATACGCTCGATCTCGTAGGTGTCGTAGACCTGGGTGTCGATGGCGCGCTTCTGGCCGTTGCCGAGATCGGTGATGGTCTTCGGTTCGCCGAAATAGACGCCGCCGGTGAGCTCGCGCACGATCACGATATCGAGCCCTTCGACCGCCTCGCGCTTCAGGCTGGAGGCATCCGCGAGCGCCGGATAGCATACGGCGGGCCGCAGATTGGCGAACAGGCCGAGATCCTTGCGCAGCCGCAGCAGGCCGGCCTCGGGCCGCACCTCATAGGGAACGCTGTCCCATTTCGGCCCGCCGACCGCGCCGAAGATCACGGCATCGGCGGCTTTCGCCTTGGCCATGTCGCCTTCCGAGATCGAGACCTTGTGCGCATCATAGGCGGCGCCGCCGACCAGCCCCTCTTCGGTCTCGAAGGTGGCGATTCCTTCCGCCTTGAGCCAGCCGATCAGGCGCTTCACCTCCGCCATCACTTCGGGGCCGATGCCGTCGCCGGGCAGGAGCAGGAGCTTGTGGGTCGCCATGGGGTGTTCGCCTTGAGATCTAAGGAAATCCGCGCGGAGTGCTAAAGCGCTGTTGCGCGGTTGGCAAGACACCATTCCCGGAGCTGGCCTGTGCAAGCATGGCCAGGCCTGCCACAATGCGGGCCTGCCGGAGTTCTCAGTGAAAGCCCCCGACCTTCCCCCATCTTCCGCGCACCCCGCGCGGCTGATTCTGATCCTGTCGCTGGCGCCGACCGCGGGGCTCGGCATCGGCCGTTTCGCCTATTCGCTGGTGCTGCCTGATATGCGCGAGCAGCTTGCGTGGTCCTATTCGGCGGCGGGCTTCATGAACACCATCAACGCCGCCGGCTATCTGATCGGCGCGCTGCTCGCCGCACGGCTGATCCGGCGCTTCGGGCTGGTGGCGTCGGTACGCTGGGGAACGCTGGCCTGCGTGGTGTCGCTCGCGCTTTGCGCCATCACCGCGAACTACGTGGTGCTGAGCTTTGCGCGGCTGCTCGCCGGCCTTGGCGCTGCTGCCGGCTTCGTCGGCGGCGGCGCGCTTGCGGCGATGATCGCGCAGACGCGGCCCGAACGCGCCAATTTCCTGCTCAGCCTGTTCTATGCCGGACCCGGCAGCGGCATCCTGCTGTCGGGGCTGGTGGCGCCGTTCGTGCTGCAATGGTTCGGCCCGGGCTCGTGGTGGATCGTGTGGTGGGCGATGACACTGCTCGCGGCCATCATGACCATTCCGCTGTGGCTCGCATCCTTCCCGTCCGATGCCATGACCAGGCAGGAGTCCGCGGCGAAGTTCGCGATAGCGCCGGTTGCGATCTATCTCGGCGGCTATTTCCTGTTCGGTGCCGGCTATATCGCCTACATGACGTTCATGATCGCCTATGTGCGCGACGCCGGCGGCGGCGCACTGGCGCAAAGCGCCTTCTGGAGCCTGATCGGGCTGAGCGCTTTCGTAACACCGTGGGTGTGGCGCGGCGTGCTGGGGCTCAACCGCGGCGGGCTTGCCACCACGATCATCCTCGGCGTCAACGCGATCGGCGCTGGCCTACCGATTTTCGGACACTCGCCGCTGCTGCTCGCAGTCTCCGCCCTGGTGTTCGGCGTCGCCTTCTTCGCAGTGGTGGGATCGACCACGGCCTTCGTGCGCTTCAACTATCCGCCATCGTCCTGGCCGACTGCAATCGCGGCGCTGACGATCTCGTTCGGGATCGGCCAGACCATCGGGCCGATCGTCGTCGGCGCGATCACCGATGCTGTCGGCAGCCTGTCGGTCGCGCTGAACATATCGGCGGCGATGCTGGCGCTGGGCGCGATCCTCTCGGCGTTCCAAAGGAAGCTGGACGTGACGGCGTAGGTAGGCGCGCTTTCCCGGCGTCGTCATTGCGAGCGGAGCGAAGCAATCCATAGTGCGGCAAGTGGAGACATGGATTGCTTCGCTTCGCTCGCAATGACGGGTGCTGTCATTCCGGGCAGCGCGAAGCGATGAGCCCGGAATGACAGCGAGAAACTCAGCTTCCGCTAAACGAATTGTAGCCCTGGTCTTCCCAGTAGCCGCCTTTGTAGTCGTTGGTGACTTCCATCGAGATCACATATTTCGGGTTCTTGAAGCCGAGCTTGGTCGGGACCCGGATCTTCATCGGATAGCCGTAGGCGCGCGGCAGGATCTCGTCGGCGAATTTGAAGGTCATCTGGGTCTGCGGATGCAGCGCGGTCGGCATGTCCAGCGGCGAGTTGTAGCCGTCCTTGTCGGCGCACTGGAACCAGACATATTTCGCGCGGGTGTCGGCGCCGACGAGCTTCAAGAAATCGCGCAGCGGCGTGCCGGTCCAACTGCCGATCGCGCTCCAGCCCTCGACGCAGATATGGCGCGTGACCTGCTTGACCTGCGGCAGCTTGTAGAGCTCCTCCAGCGTCCACGGCTTGTTGTTTGCGACCAGGCCGCGTACCTCCAGCTTCCAGTCCTTGCCGTCGATGTCGGGCGCTTCGTCGACATCGTAATAGCCGTTGAACGGAAACGGCTTGGTGATGGCGCTTTCAGGAAAGGTCGGCGCCAGCGCATTCGGATTGAACATCCAGGCCTGCACCGCATCGTTGAACTTCGAAACCTGCGCCAGCATCGTCTCGGCCGAGGAGCTGTCGATGACATCGCAGCCGGTGAGCAGCGTCAGCGCCCCCAAGCTGGCGCCGCCGGTGATGAAACGCCGGCGTGTCAGATCAGGCATCAGCTTCACGGCGTCCTTGACCAGGAGCTTCTTGTCGACGCCGGGGATCAAGAGCTTGCGGATACGACCCATCGTCTTTCTCCCTTAACTCAGCGGCCGATGATCATGGCGCGCAGACTCCTCGGCACCAGGATGGCCAGCGCGACGTGAATGACGAGGAAGGCCACGATCAGCGCCATGCAGATGAAATGGACATAGCGCGCGATGTCATAGCCGCCGAACAGCGCGGTCAGCCACTGCAACTGCACCGGCTTCCAGATCGACAGCCCCGACAGCACGATGATCACACCGACGATGATGATGCCGGCATAGAGCAGCTTCTGCACGTAATTGTACTTGGCGAGATCGTCATGCGAGAGCTTGAAGGTCAGCGCCGCCTTGGTGTCCGAGATCACGCCGCTTGGGGTAATCGGCAGCAGCTTCCTGCGGAAGCGGCCGGTGACGAAGCCAAGGACGAGATAGACCAGGCCGTTGACCATCAACAGCCACATCGCGGCAAAGTGCCAGAGCAGCGCGCCGCCGAGCCAGCCACCGAGCGTGATGCTGCGGGAGAAGGTGAAGTTGAACAGCGGCGAGGCGTTGTAGATCTGCCAGCCCGACATGATCATCAGGATCATCGCCACCGCATTGATCCAGTGCACGATCCGCACCCAGGCCGGCTGGATCACCTTGCCCGTGCTGGCGGCGGCATGCTCGTTGCTGACTGCAAGGCTCGACATGGCTGTTTCCCTGCTCGGGGTTCGTTACCGATCTATACGCCCGGATCGGGGCCTTGTTACCGCGACACCCGGTATCAATGCGATACGAACGGCGCTTCGCGGTCACAAAAAAGCGAGCCGGGTTTCCCCGGCTCGCTGGTCTCTCGCTTAGGAGGCAGGCATCAACACGGTGTCGACCACATGGATCACGCCGTTCGACTGGTTGACGTTGGAGATCGTCACCGTCGACCAGTTGCCCTTGGCGTCGCCGATCCAGACCTTGCCGTCCTGCTTCTTCACCGTCAGTTCCTCGCCCTCCACTGTCGTGAGCTTCTTGCCGTCGGCAAGGCTGGAGGCTTCATACTTCCCGGGCACGACGTGATAGGTCAGGATCTTGGTCAGCGTCGCCTTGTTCTCCGGCTTGACCAGGGTTTCGACGGTGCCGGCCGGCAGTTTGCCGAACGCCATGTTGGTCGGCGCGAACACGGTGAATGGGCCCTTGCCTTCCAACGTGCCAACGAGGCCGGCGGCCTTCACCGCGGCGACGAGGGTGGTGTGGTCCTTGGAATTAACCGCGTTCTGGATGATGTTCCTGGACGGGAACATCGCGGCGCCGCCGACCATCACGGTCTTTTCCTCGGCGCGAACCGGCGCCATCACGCTTGCGGTGAACGCCAGCGCACTGAACGCTGCGGCGGCGAGAAGTGCTGTACGTTTCAACACGGACAATCTCCCGTTTGGCTAACAATGACCGGCGGAGCTGCCGCCGGGGATGAAGGCAACGACGGTGCGGCTATTCGATTGCGCCGTCGTTCGCCGCAGCTACGGGAGGGTTTTGGATGTGGTTTCGCGGGGTAATTTATCGTGATGGCTGAAACTATCTGCAAGCGTGGCCGTGGGGTGACGTGCGTAGCCCGGATGGAGCGCAGCGCAATCCGGGGCCACTTGATCGGCGGATGCTGAAGTGCACCCTTATCGTGAGACACGATAATCAGGGACAGGTGCCCGCCGCTTGAGGCGGCAGGGCGGGTTGATGGGTTACGGCCAGGTTGCGGGGCTGCTGCGCAGCAGCCCCCGCAACCTGGTA